>JAYVCG010000147.1:0-3035 GCA_043750075.1 Acetobacteraceae bacterium
CGGGCGGTCAGCCGGGAGGCGGCGGAACCGTATGTGGACAAGCTATTGCAACTCCCTGGTTTTCTCACAGGCGGAAACATCGCCACCCCGGAGGACCACAGGAACGGCCTCCGCCTGACCGGCCACTTCCTGGCGCGGGATGCTTTCGGCCACAGGCACCGCCCCCTGCCCCAGGCGCGCCGCATGCTATACGACCGCGTCGCCGCGCTGGCGGAGTCGGACGTACTACCTGGAGCAGACCATGCCGGATGATTTCGCCGGGCATATCGAAGATACCAAACTCACCGACGCGCTGAGCGAGCGGTACCTCGCCTACGCCCTGTCCACCATCATGTCGCGCTCGCTGCCGGACGTGCGGGACGGGCTGAAACCGGTGCACCGGCGGCTGATTTACGCCATGCACCAGTTGAAACTGGACCCCACGGCGGGGTTCAAGAAATGCGCCCGCGTGGTCGGCGACGTCATGGGCAAGTACCACCCCCACGGCGACCAATCGATCTACGACGCCATGGTCCGCATGGCGCAGGAATTCGCCGCGCGTTTCCCGCTGGTCGAGGGCCAGGGCAATTTTGGCAATATCGACGGCGATAACCCGGCGGCGATGCGCTATACCGAAGCTCGCCTCACCACCGTCGCCAGTGCGATGCTCGCGGGCATCGACGAGGACGCGGTCGATTTCCGCCCGACCTACGATGGCGAGGAATCCGAACCCATCGTCCTCCCCGGCGCGTTCCCGAATTTGCTCGCCAACGGCGCCGCCGGGATCGCGGTTGGCATGGCCACCTCCATTCCGCCGCACAACGCGGGCGAAGTCTGCGCCGCCGCGATGCATCTTATCGCGCACCCGGACGCCACCACCGCGGACCTGCTGGTCCACATGCCCGGCCCGGATTTTCCGACCGGCGGGATCCTGGTGGAGGACTCCGCGGCAATCCTGAGCGCCTACGAAACGGGTCGTGGCGGCTTTCGGGTCCGCGCGAAATGGGAGCTGGAAAAGGGCAAGCACGGCACCTGGCAAATCGTCGTCACCGAAATTCCCTATCAGGTGCAAAAATCCAGACTTATCGAACAGGTCGCGGCGCTGATGGAGGAAAAGAAACTCCCGCTGTTGGGCGACATCCGCGATGAAAGCGCCGATACCATTCGCCTCGTGCTGGAACCCAAGACCCGCGGTGTCGAACCCGAAGTCCTGATGGAAACCGTGTTCCGCGCCACCGCGCTGGAATCCCGCTTTTCGCTGAATATGAACGTCCTCGACGCCACCCGCACGCCGCGGGTTATGCCGCTGAAGGAGGTCATTCGGGCCTGGCTGGATCACCGGCACGAGGTGCTGGTGCGGCGGTCCAGCCATCGCCTCGCCGCCATCGACCGGCGGATCGAGGTGCTGGAAGGTTATTTGCTGGTTTATCTGAACCTCGACGAGGTGATCCGTATCATCCGCGAGGAGGACGAACCGAAACCGTCGCTGATCGCGGCCTTTTCATTGACCGATACGCAGGCGGAAGCGGTCCTGAACATGCGCCTGCGCAGCCTGCGGCGGTTGGAAGAGATGGAAATTCGCCGCGAGCACGACAAACTGACCAAGGAACGAAAAAGCCTGCTCGCGCTGCTGGACGACGAAAAAAGCCGCTGGAAAAGAATTTCCGGCGAACTCGCCGACATCGTCAAAAAATTCGGCGCCGGTCCACTGGGCGATCGCCGCACCGAGCTTGGCGCCGCCCCCGCCGCCGTCGATGTTTCCTTCGAGGCGTTGATCGAGCGCGAGGCGATCACCGTCATTCTGTCCGACAAAGGCTGGGTGCGCGCCGTGAAAGGTGCTGTCGCCGATCCGAACGATCTGAAATTCAAAGAGGGCGACAAGCCGCGCATGTTGTTGCCATGTTACAACACCGATCGCCTGGTGTTGTTCGCGACCAATGGCAAATCCTATACGCTGAAAGCCGCCGATGTTCCCCGTGGACGCGGCGACGGCCAGGCCTTGCGCCTGCTGGCCGACATGGCGAACGACGATGAGGCGGTCGCCCTGTTCGTGCCGGTGGAGGGCATCCGTTACCTCGTCGCCACTGGCTCGGGGCGCGGTTTTTTGGTCGCGGGCGCGGAACTCGGCTCCGAAAGGCGCGCCGGCAAGCAAATTCTTAACGTGAAACCGGGTGAGACGGCCGCGTTCTGCGTCCCCGCCGATGGCGATCATGTCGCCCTGATCGGCGAGAACCGGCGGCTGCTGATTTTCCCGCTGAACCAGATCCCGGACATGACCCGCGGCGCCGGTGTGATCCTGCAACGTTACAAGGACGGCGGTCTGTCCGACGTGAAAGTATTTCGCATCGCCGAAGGTCTGACCTGGCGCCTTGGCGAGCGCGTTCGTACCGAAACCAACCTGCGGGAATGGTTGGGCGAGCGCGCGCAGGCCGGGCGGATGCCGCCGAACGGATTTCCGCGCGGGCTGAAATTCTGATGCCCAGATCGCCGGCGAACATGCGGCGCGTTTCCGCCCGCCTGCTTTTGCCGGCGGCGCAACTCGCGGACCTGCGCCGTCGCGTCGTTTGGAAAAGCACCGCCCTCATCGCGCACGCCTGGATTGTCATCCTGGGCTCCATCGCCATGGTCGCGGTCTTCCCCAATCCGCTGACCTTCGTTCTGGCCGTCATGGCGATCGGATCGCGTCAACTGGGCCTCGCGATCCTGATGCACGACGGCGCGCATGGCAGCCTCGCCCGCGGCGAGCGGCGCAACATGGCCCTGAGCCAGTTGCTGTGCGCCTGGCCCGTCTTCGCGGACACAAAAACCTACCGCGCCTATCATTTGCTTCACCACGCGCACACACAGCAGCCGGACGATCCGGACCTGGTGCTGTCGGCGCCGTTCCCCATCAGCCGGGCGAGCTACCGGCGGAAATTCATCCGCGACATCACCGGACAGACCGGTTTGCAGCAGCGGACCGCGCAAGTGCGCGCGGCGCTTGGCGATCCGTCGTGGCCCGCCACGCGGCGGCTGCGCCATTTCTGGGCCAAGCTGGGACCGCAAATGTCCGTCAA
>JAYVCG010000148.1:0-11782 GCA_043750075.1 Acetobacteraceae bacterium
CAAAAACATCCGCGTTCATCCGCGTGCATCCGCGGTTGAAACCCTTTCCTTCCTTTACCGCCGTCACTCCATGAGCAGTGCCGCCCCAAACCCGGTTCACCCGATTGCCCTGGGCTTCGCCCGACCCCGCCAGGGACGATGGCTTCCGGACCCCTTCCATGGGCCATCGTCCATGGAAGGGGTCCAGGAGCCCCTTGGCTTTTACCCCCGCCGCACCCCCCAGAACACCGGAAATGACGACGTGACGATATCCTTGATATCCGAACGAAACGCCGCGGGCTGAAAAATCTGCCCCAACGGCACGAACGGCACGGTCTCCAGCGCCTGAATCTGCACCTGCCGGGCGATGTCTTGCCGCGCCTCCGGCGTTGGCGCGTCGAACCAGGCCTCCCGCAATGCTTCCAGCCGTTCATCCGTGGGCCAGCCAAACCAGGCCTTCACGCCATTGCCGCGCATGGGCAAATAACTGCCGGGACCGGACGCGGTGAAACCGCTGGCGATGGAGGCGAAAGCAGCCCACCCTCCCTTGTCCGGCGGCCCCTGGTTGGCGCGGCGGGCCACCAGCGAGCCCCAGTCCATGGTCTGATAATCGACCTTCAACCCAACGCTCTCGAACAACGCCCGCGCCATCTGCGACAACTGGCCCAGAGCCGGTTGATCACTGGGGGCCAGGATGATGACGGGCTCACCCTTGTATCCGGCTTCCGCGACCAGCTTACGCGCCAGCGCGATGTCGCGCTTTCCGGTCAGACTTTCCAGACCCGCGCGGCTGGCCATGGGCAGGGAGGGCGTGAAATACCCGGTCGGCGTGTTGCCCAGTTCCACCTGATCGCCAACGACCGAATCAATGAACGCCTTCTGCTCCAGTGCCGGCAGCAGCGCGCGGCGGATTTTCGGATTGTTGAAGGGCGGATGGAGATGATTGAGCGCCAGGAAGAACATGTAGCCGTTGGGGTCGATGACCTTGACCTCCACGCCCGGCGATTTGCGCAGCATGGGGCACAGATCGATCAGCGGTTGCTCGACCCAATCGACCTCGCCCTTGCGCAGCGCGGCGGCGGCGGTGGCGGGATCGGGTTGCACGATCCATTCCACACGCTCGAAATGCACAGTCTTGCCGCCCGCGTAATAAATGGGTTTTTCCTGACGCGGCACGTAACCGTCGAATTTCGCATAGGCGGCGCTGACGCCGGAGATCCATTCCTTCGCCAGGAAGCGAAACGGACCAGAGCCGATGGTGTCCTTGATCTGCTCGGAGGCCGGGGTCTGGGCCATGCGTTCCGGCATCATGAAGCATTGCCTGGCGCCCAGTCCATACAGTAACAGACGGAAAGGTTTTTTCAGGCGGATGTGAAAACGGCGGTCGTCCAGCGCGGTGATTTCATTCACCACCCGCATCATCTGCTGGCCGAACGCATCGCGGACGGCCCAGCGTTTGATGGACATGATGCAGTCTTTGGCGAGGACTTTCTCGCCGTCGTGGAAGGACAGTCCATCACGCAAGGTGAACGTCCATGTCAGTTGATCGGCGGACAACTCATGACCCGCGCACATTTGCGGTTGCAGTTCGTTCTTGTCGTCTATGCCGTACAGCGTGTCATAAATCATGTAGGAATGCATGTACGCGATGATCGCGGTGGTCCACACCGGATCGAGCACGGAAAGATTAGCTTGCGGAATAAACCGCAACGGCCTCTGTCCCTGGGCCAGAGCCGGTGCGGTCAAAACAGGTGTGGCCAGGGCGGACATGGCCAAAGCGGGCGCGGCCATCAAAGAGGTGGATTTCAGAAGGTCTCTGCGGCGCACGGCGTGTTCTCTCCCGGACATGATGATTGGGTGGGTGGATACAGCCTGGCCATGCCGCCGTCAGCCCCCGGCCACTGCCCTCACGCGTCCGGGATCAGTTTACGCAACGCCTCGAAATTCATTTCGCCGCTGTATTTCGCGTCATTGACCACGAAGCTCGGGGTCGCGCTGACCTGCCATTTGTCGGTGTCGGCCTGCTGCTGCTTCACGATCCATTCCTTGAGCGCGGTATCCGCCACCGCCTTGTCGAAGGTCGGGCGGCTCATGCCCGCCAGGGCGGCGGTCTTCCAGATTTCCTCGGTGTAATTGACCCCGCGCGCGAAAGCCCAGCGATCCTGGGTGGAAAGAAGGGCGTCGATGAAGGGCTCATAGCGGTTGACCGGCAAATGACGCGCGACCATCGCCGCCACCAGGGCGATCTGATCCAACGGGTAATCATGGAACACCCAGCGGACCTTGCCGGTCTCGATCAGGTCGGACTTGATTTTCGGCATGGCGGCCGCGGCGAAGGAGGCGCAATGCGAACAGGTCAACGAGAAGAATTCGGTCACCGTCGTTTTGGCGTCGGGCTTGCCAATGAACCGCTCGGCCCGCGCCAGATCGGCCTGGCTCATCTCGGGCTTCGGCGGCTCAGCCGGTTTCGGTTCTTCCGCCCGTGCCAGGGGAAAAAGCCCAGGGCCATGGGCCAGGGCCATGCCGGCGGCGGCGGCGGTCAACACGGTTCGGCGGAACGTCAGCATGGATGACCTCAACATCGTTACGGGGTTACGTGCCGGACCGCGGAACGGACACGGCCAGCACAGCGCGGCCAAGGGCGGCCAGGGCGTCACGGAGCGGCCCCGCGGGCAAGCCCGCCACCGCCTTGTCCGCCGCCTTTTCCACCTCGGCCGTGGGAGGGGGTTTTGCCGGAGACACGGCGCGAGGAGCAAGGGTCTGCATGAACCGCAACCGATGCACCGTCTGCGCGCCCAGATAACGATTGACCCGGCCGATCAGTTCACCGGACAGATGTTGCAGTTCCATCGCCACCGGCCCGGCGCAGGCGATCGTCAGCGTGCCGCGGTTGAGCCGTTTCGGCACGGTGGTGGCGGCCAGTTCCGGTCCGACGATGCCGCTCCAGGCTTCCAGCAACTGATAAGCGCCAGGGATGGCGCGGCTGAAGGCGGGCCGGGTGACGACCGGGATCAGCGCCGCGATCGGCCGCGGGCCATGGACGGAACGCCACTCGCTGGCCATATCCTTCCTGGTCATGACCGGGTGCGCCTCCTTGTCCGTCTTATCTTTTCCCGTCTCTTTTCCCGCTGGCATCTTCCCCGCTCGCGCTCTGCTCGCCTGGTACGACCGTCATCGCCGCCACCTGCCCTGGCGCGCCATCCCTGGGCGGACGGCCGATCCGTACCGGGTCTGGCTCAGCGAGATCATGTTGCAGCAAACGACCGTCACCGCCGTCATACCCTATTATGAAGCCTTCGTAAGCCGGTTTCCCACGGTCGAGGCGCTCGCCGCCGCCGATCTGGACGCGGTGCTGCGCCTGTGGGCCGGGCTTGGCTATTACGCGCGGGCGCGGAACCTGCACGCCTGCGCCCGCGCGGTGGTGAAACTGGGCGGATTTCCGCGCACCATCGCCGGTTTGCTGACATTGCCGGGCATTGGCGTCTACACCGCCGACGCCGTGGCCGCGATTGGGTTCGGCATCCCCGCCGTGCCGGTCGATGCCAATGTGGAGCGTGTCACGGCCCGCCTGTTCGCGCTGACCGATCCCCTGCCCGGCGTACGGCCCGCCATGCGCGCCGCGGCGGCGGTACTGGGCCGCGATCCCGACGCGCGCGCCCGTCCGAGTGACTTCGCGCAGGCGTTGTTCGATCTGGGCGCATCGCTGTGTACGCCCGCCTCGCCCGCCTGCGCGCTGTGTCCCTGGATGGAGCCCTGCGCGGCGCGGCGTCAGGGGATCGCCGCCACACTGCCGCGGCGGGCGCCGAAGAAGGCGAAACCCTCCCGGCATGGGGCGCATTTCTGGCTGGTGGACAAGGCGGGGAACGTGTTGTTGCGCCGCCGCCCGGAATCAGGGCTTCTGGGCGGGATGGTGGAACTGCCGGGCACACCGTGGCGGGATGCCCTGTGGTCCGAGGCGGAAGCGATGGTTCATGCCCCCATGGCCGCGTCCTGGCGGCCCGCCGGTCAGGTACAGCATGTCTTCACCCATTTCGCGCTGACCATCCGCTTGTTCGCGGCTGAGGTGGAAACGATCGAGGGCGAGGGATTCGTTCAGCCACGCGACACACTGGGCGAGGTCGCGTTGCCCTCCGTGATGTTGAAATGCGTGACGATGGCGGAGGGACAGAGGGGGGTCGTTTAAGGCATTTTCCGGTCAGGCTGGCACGCCATTTGATCGAAAGCTTCTTCTGTTGGGCGAAGCAGTTTCGCGCCATCGGCACATATCATGACAAGACCGCCAGAAACTTTCTGGCGGCCGTTCACATGGCCGGCACGCTTTCCTGGCTCAATTGACGGCAGGCCCCGGTCCATGCATGGTGACGGTGACCGGAAAAGCCACCGCGGATTTGATGCTTTAAATCAAATCTGAAACAAGTGTATTTGCCTCCAATGACGAGGAGCAAGCAGCCCGCGGCCCTTCGCTTCCACCATGTGAAAAGTTGAATTTGTCAGATATTGAGAATTTCGCGGAAGATTTTTTTGGCGTTTAAAAATCACCAATGTAAGAACAGAGGGCAGGGTTGATGAACAGGGGAACATGCATCGCATCGCGCATATCATGAGCAATACCGGGAAAAGACCTTTAAATATCACCTCAAACGTGAAGAAAAACAGATGATGATTTTGGGTTCATGGACCAGATAGACAGTTGGAAGGCGTAACCCCCTCCCTTGATCCCGCGCACCCGCCGCCGGAAGCGGATCGCTTGTGGGCGCCCCGATTTTGGCGCACCGCCACTGGATTCTGGCGCCCGCCCGGCGCTGCCGGCGCCTGGTGCCTGACCGCCGTACTGGTTGGCGTCACGGTGCTGCAACTGGGAATGCAGTACCGATTGAATTTTTGGAGCCGTGATTTCTTCGATGCGTTCGGCCACCGCGACGGCACGATACTGCGAACGGCGGCGCTGCTTTTTCCGCTGCTCGCCGGCACGAGCGTTCTGCTGACGATCCTGTCGGTCTGGGCGCGCATGACAATACAACGCAACTGGCGCGCGTGGCTGACCCGGCATCTGATTGAACGCTGGCTGGGGAACGATCGCTTCCTGCAACTGCGATTCCACGCGGGCGAGGATGGGAACCCGGAATACCGGATCGCCGAGGATGTGCGCGTCGCGACGGATGCGCCGGTCGGCATGGCCACGGGCGCGCTGACGGCGCTGCTCAACGCCGTCACCTTCATCTCCATCCTGTGGAATGTCGGCGGCGATCTCACCGTCGAGGTCTTTGGTGGCGTGATCACCTTACCGAAATATCTGGTGATCACGGTGGTGATCTATTCCGGACTGCTCACGATCGCCATGACCGTCATTGGCCGCCGCATGGTCCATGTCATCGCGGAAAAAAACGCGGCCGAGGCGCAGTTTCGTTCGATCGCTTCCGATTTGCGCGAGCGTGGGGCGAGCGCGTCAGGGATGATGGCCGGACTGGCCCAGCATCATGGGCTCAGCGCGGCGTTCGACACCGTGTACGGACGCTGGCGGGATCTGTGTATCCAGTTCATGCGCACCACGCTGGTGTCGTACAGCAACATTCTGATGGCGCCGGTGATCGCCTGGATTTTGTGCGTGCCGAAATACCTTGGCGGCACGATGTCGCTTGGCGAGGCGGCCCAGGTGGTGGCGGCGTTCGTGATGGTGCAGGCGGCACTGAACTGGCTGGTGGACAACTATCCTGGCCTGGCGGAGTGCCTGTCGTCGGTGAACCGCGTCAGCGCGCTGCTGGTGGCGATGGATGAACTCGACAATGACAGCGCGGGTCAATAAGCCGATCGACGTGGCGCCGGCGGGCCGCGGCTTTCTCCGGTGGAGGTGACGGTTGAGATGGTCGAGGACTGACGAGGGAAGCTGCAAGTGATCGCGGCAGGAAAAATATCTGCAATGGCGACTGCGCGGGCCGCGTCCACCGGGAGCCCTTTGACTGAACATACAGTAATTTATCAAGAAAAAATCAAGACCTGACACGGATGTCACGGAGTTCCACTCCCGCGCGCGGCGCCGTGCCGTTCCCTTCCGTGAAACTCCCCGCGCCTCATCCGCACGATCCGTGTCAGGCCTTGCTTTTTCCTTGAACGCGCGGTGCGTATCCAGTCCAACGAGTTCTTATGCCATGTTAATTAAATTTCATGACATAAAAGATGTCGCATGCATGAGTGCTTTCATAGCCGTACTCTCAGCCATCACCCTCAGAGCCTTTGCTGTATTTTGTCATGAAATTCATCAGATTTGGTATGACAGATCATCAGGCCGTATTCCTCCGCCGATGCCACGACCTCGGCGCGTTCAAGGCCCAGGGTGATGAAGACGATGCGGGAGCGGTGATCGGGGTCGGGCCAGATGGGCAGGCGCACGGGGGGATGGAAGATGTGGTGCACGCCATGGATCACCACGGGTCCGTCTTCCTCGCGCAGGGCGAGAATGCCCTTGACCCGCAGCAATGCCTCGCCGCGCCATTGGCGCAACGCCGCCAGCCAGCGGGAGACGGCGTCCCAGTCGAGCGGTTGATCGAAAGTCAGGCAAAACGCGGCAACCCCGTGCGTGTGGCCGTGATGATGGTCATGGGCGTGATCGTGATCGTGATATGCTTCCTCGTTCAGCCAGCGCCGGGCGTCCGCCGATTTGGCCGCCGGATCGAACAGCGCGGCGCCGAACAGGGAAGCGGGATCGACAGCGCCATCGCGGACTTCCAAAATGGGCGCCGCGGGGTTCAGGGCGCGCAGCCGCGCGGTCAGGTCCAGGGGATCCGCCAGATCGGTCTTGGTCAGTAACAGACGGTCGGCGAGGGCGGCCTGCTTCACCGCCTCCCGGCGCGTGTCGAGTTGCGCCACGCCATGCACCGCGTCCACTGTCGTCACCACGGCGTCCAGCCGCGCGAAATGCGAGATCAACGGATTGTTCAGCAACATTTGCACGATGGGCGCGGGATCGGCGAGCCCTGTCGTCTCCACCAGCACGCGGTTGAAGCGGGGAATGTCCCCCGCGTCGCGCTGGGCGAGCAGACCGCGCAAGGTTTCCTCCAGGTCGCTGCGCACCGTGCAGCAGACGCAACCATTGGCCATCACCGCGACCTCGCCGCTGATGGGCGCGATCAGCAGGTGGTCGAGGCCGATTTCCCCGAACTCGTTGATGATCACCGCGCTGTCGGCCATGCCGGGATGGCGCAGAATGTGATTGAGCAAGGTCGTCTTGCCGCTGCCCAGAAAGCCCGTGATCAGCGACACCGGCATGCGTTCCGCGGATTTATCACGATCGAACAATGACACGGCTTTTTCTCCCCATCGACGGCATGGCATGATTCGCGCCATGCTGATAGCGTCATTCATGACAAAGGGGAGGATAACATGACATCGTCAAATGATTCAGGCCCTCGCGAGGATCGCCGCGGCTTCCTGAAGACCGCCAGCCTGGGGGCGATTGGCGCCGTCGCGGGCGCCGCGCACGGGAAATTCGGCTCGTCCCCCATCGTGCCCGCGCAGGCGCAGACGGCCGCGGCAGCGTCCGCGGAGAAATGGTGGCCCTCGAAATGGGGCGCGGACGATGAAGCGGGCGCGTCCAACCACATGACCCCGGCGAAAACGCTGGACACGGTGAAGTCGATCAAGGACGGCAAGGTCTACCGGATTGGCCGCGTTTATGAGGCAGGCATGCCGCTGTTCGGCGCCCGTGCCTTCAGCCTGCGCATTCCCGGTGGCCCGACCGGCGGCCCGTTCGGCGCCAACAAGCTGGTTTACAACGATGAATTTCTTTCCGCCGAAATTGGTCAGGTCGGCACGCAATTCGATGGACTGGGCCATATCGGTATCCAGCAAGGCCGCGATGGCGACAAGGCGGAGATGCGGTTTTACAATGGCTTCACCTCGGCCGAGATCAACGACGCGTATGGTCTGAAAAAACTGGGGATCGAGAAGCTCAAACCGATCTTCACCCGCGGGCATCTGGTGGACATCGCCGCCGTGAAGGGAAAAATGATGGAGGCGGGGGAGGAAATCAGCCTCGCCGATGTGCGTGCCGCGTTGACGAAGCAGGGCATGAACGAGGCGGACATCAAGCCCGGCGATGGCATCTTCTTCAACACCGGATGGGGTTCGTTGTGGATGAAGAACAACGACCGTTACAATTCCGGGGAGCCGGGGATTGGCATGGAGGTCGCCAACTGGGTGGTGCAGAAGGATCTCACCGTCACGGGCGCCGATACATGGGCCACTGAGGTGGTGCCAAATCCCGACAAGACGCTGGCGTTTCCGGTGCATGGGCATCTGATCGCGAAGCACGGGATACTCAATCATGAGAATTTGGTGTTCGATGAAATGATCAAGGATGGGAAGTATCAGTTCGCGTATATTTTCACCCCGTCGCCGATCAAGGGGGCGACGGGGTCGAATGGGGCGGCGATCGCGGTCACATGACGCTTAAGGCCAGGGGGCTTTGCCCCCTGGACCCCCACCAACGGCGAGCCTTTGGAAACCATCCCCTGGGGGGACGGAGGCACCAATGGAGTGGTTCCAAGGGCGAGCCCTTGGCGGGGTCCAGGGGCGGCGCCCCTGGCCTTACTCCTTCACCGCCCCCGTCATGGAAGACACATAATACTCCACAAAGAACGAATAAATCAGCGCCACTGGCACCGACCCCAACAGCGACCCCGCCATCAGCGCGCCCCACTGATATACATCGCCCGTCACCAGCTCGGTGAGAATGGCGACCGGCACGGTCTTGTTCTCAGTCGATTGAATGAACGCCAGCGCGTAAATAAACTCATTCCATGACAGGGTGAAGGCGAAAATCCCCGCCGAGATCAGGCCCGGCACGGCCAGCGGCAGAGTGATGCGCCACAGGATTTGCAGCCGCGTGCAGCCGTCGATCAGCGCGCATTCCTCCAACTCGTACGGGATCGACTTGAAATACCCGATCAGCAGCCAGGTGCAGAACGGCACCAGGAAGGTCGGATACGTCAGCACCAGCGCGATCGGATGATCGAACAGGCCGAACTGGAAGATCAACGTCGCCAGCGGAATGAACAGGATCGAGGGCGGCACCATGTAGGCGAGATAAATCGCCAGCCCGACATGTTTGGCGCCGGAGAAGCGCAGCCGCTCGATCGCATAGGCCGCGAGCACGCTGGAGAACACCGACAGACAGGTGGAGGCGACGGCGATCCCCATCGTGGTGATCAGCCAGCTTGGGTATTTGGTGTCGAACAGCAGAATTTTGAGGTTCTGCAAGGTCGGCGAATGCACCCAGAACGGATTGTACTCCTTGTAATCGTACATCTCGTGGTCGGGTTTGAACGTGGTGATCGTCATCCAATAGAACGGAAACAACAGCACGAACACGAACAGCGCCAGCGGCACATAGACCGTGACGGTGCGGCGCAGACCGGAATCCCACGACAAATGCTCGGGCGCGTCGTTGGAGCGGGCGAAGGTTGCCTCAGGCAAGGCCGCTTTGGTCAGGGCATCAGTCATTGTCGGAACCTTGCTGCCATTTGCGCCGCCCGACGCCATAAAGGCACAGGAACGTGGCGCCGATCAGGAACGGGATCATCGACACGGCGATCGCGGCGCCCTCGCCAAGCTGGGAGCCGGGGATGGCGCGCTGAAACGCCAGTGTCGCCATGAGATGGGTGGTGTTGAACGGCCCGCCGCGGGTGATCGCGTAGACCAACTGGAAGTCGGAGAAAGTGAACAACACCGACAGCGTCAGCGCCACCGACAGGATGGGCAGCAGCAGCGGCACGGTGATCTTGCTGAATTTCTGCCAGCCCGACGCGCCATCGAGCAGCGCCGCCTCGTACAACGAGGGCGAAATGGTTTGCAGTCCGGCGAGCAGGGTGATCGCCACGAAGGGAATGCCGCGCCAGATGTTGGCGACGATCAAAGACCAGCGGGCGGGCCAGGGTTCGCCAAGGAAGTTGATGTAGGTGTCGCGCAGATGCAGCACATCGACGATGAGGTAGGAGACGATGGAGAATTGCGGCGAGTAAATCCACCACCAGGCGATGGAGGACAGCACCGTGGGCACGATCCAGGGCAGCAGCACGATGGCGCGCAGGAACGCCTTGAAGGGAATGTGATGGTTCAGCAACAACGCCAGCCACAGGCCGAGGGCGAATTTCCCGGCCGTGGCGACGGCGGTGTAAAAGATCGTGTTGGTGACGGCCATCCAGAAGATCGGGTCTTCCGCCAGGTAGGCGAAATTCTCGAATCCGATGAACGATCCCGGCTGGCCGATGGTGGTGTCGGTGAAGGCCAGCCAGATGCCCAGACCCAAAGGATAGGTCAGGAACACCAGCAGCAGGCCCATGGAGGGCAGCAGACAGAGGAACACCAGGAACGGTTTGTAATCGAACAGTTTCGTGATCCAGCCATCCGGCTTGCGGATGAAGCTGGCCGGATGGTGTTGCGGATCGACCGTGGTGGCGTCCATGTCTCTCCTCCCTGGTTTGGTTTCAGGCGCCTTTGTAGTAACGCTGCGCCTGACGGGCGGCTTGTTTCGCCGCGGCCTCGGCGGTGATGTTGCCGGTGGCGACGGCGGCGAACATGTCCACGATGGTGTAGTTGGCGATCACCGAACTGGACGCGGCCGAGACCGGGCCTTTGTAGCCGTCATAGAACGGCGTATCCATGGCGCCCGCGAAGGGTTTGAACTGCGGGTCGGTGTCCCAGAACTTCATTTTGGAATAGGCTTTCAGCGGGTTGCACCAATAGCCCAGGCATTGCGAGAGCCAGACGCCGTATTGATCCGCTTCCATCATGAAACGCAGATAGTCCTTGGCGGCATTGGGGAATTTCGAGTGTTTGAAAACCATCGCGTTCAACGGTGTCGCCGATTGCGGCGGGCGTTTCGACAATCCGCTTGGTTGTGTCTGGTGCATCGTGTCGGCGGCGATGGCTTGCACCTTGGGATCCTGGGAGTTCTTGGCGGCGTAATAGATCGAGATGCCGTTGAAGGTCAGGCCGATCTGGCCCGCGAGATAGGCCTGATTGTTGCTGACATCGAGCCAGGTCAGCGTGCCGGGGATCATGGTTTTGTACAGTTCCGCGATATATTTCAGCGCGGCGATGGTTTCCTTTGAATCGATCGCGACTTTCCCCGCCTCATCCACAAGGTATGCGTTATGCGACCACAAAGCCCAGGAGGCGAAGCCGGTGGCGTCGCCGAGGGCGTGGCCGAGGGAGAAGCCGGAGGGGTGGCCGATTTTTTGCAGTTTCTGGCAGAGGGTGAGGAAGCCTTCGTGGTCGTTGGGGATTTTGTCGTATCCGGCTTCCTTGACCCAGGATTTGCGATACACGGTGGGGCCGGTGCCGCCGCCCATCGGGATCGAGATCCATTCTTTTGTCTTGTATTTCGTTCCGTACAGCACGGCCAGATCGTACCAGCCGCCGTATTTGGCGCCGAGGTAATTGGCCAGATCGGACATGTCCATGATGCGGGAGGTGTAGACATGCGGATCGGAGCTGAAGCCGATGACGATGTCCGCGCCGGCGCCGGTGTTGGCGATCACGGCGGTTTGCGGGCGGAGGTCTTCCCAGCTCACGAAATCGACCTTGACATTGACGCCGGTTGCCTCGGTGAATTTTTTGGTGTTGGCCTTGAAGACGACCTCGTCGGCCTCGACGAACTTGGCGGGCCGCAGGACGTGCAGGGCGGCGCCTTTCTCGATCTTGTAGTCGAGCGGCTTTACTGCCGCCATTGGCACGTCATCGACCGCGGCATGGGCGCCGATCAGCGGGATCGAGGAGGCGCCGAGGGCGGCGGCGGTCAGGGCCA
>JAYVCG010000149.1:0-3444 GCA_043750075.1 Acetobacteraceae bacterium
GGGGGAAAGCGTCAGTTCAGAGGTCGATGTGCTGCTCACCGTGACGGACCCGCCCGTGCTGAAGAACTGAGAAATCGTCTTCGGCACCGTCCGCGCCACCGTGACCTTGAGCGCGGCGTTGGTGCTGTATTGTACCCCTGAGACAACCTGCGCCGTGATCTGGTTGTCGGCCAGCGTCTTGGTGCCCGCGGTCCAGGAGGGCGCCGCCGTGCCGTTGCCGCCGTTCAGTTGCGCGAAGCGGGCCGCGAAGGTGGCCGCCGTCTGTTCCCGGAAGCCCTGCGCCGCGCCGGTATTGCCTTTATAATTGACCGCCCCCGCGAGCGCCGCGAGATCGGCGGTGCGCTGCACGGAAAGCTGAGCGGCGGCCCAGTTGCTGATCTCCACGCCCATTGAAACCGCCATGATCAATCCGGGCAGCATGACAGCGATCCAAATGGCTACCACGCCGCGTTTGTCTTTCTGTAATCCATTCTTGTACATGCCAATCCCTTCCGACGGCCTCATGTCACGGCCAGTTCCGGCGCCAGGCGCGATCTTCCCGGCAGATGCTACGAATGGCTTACGAATGGTGTCAGGGTGGTTTCAATGGACGCACCAGGCCGTGAAAGAACGTGATGATTGATAATAACATGCCCCGTCATGGGGCGCGACAGGCTTCCTGACGCGTTTCCTGGGCTCACATGTCCTTTTTTTCATGAATCCTTATTGTGTTGAACCAAACGCCGCCTGGCCTCCAAGGGGGAACGGGGCATGGGCGGTATTTTCCCAAACCTTCATCCCCCGGCTTGACCGGGGGATCTGTACAAGCACCGTGCCGTGACAGATCCCCCGGTCGAGCCGGGGGATGACGGTGAAACAAGCCGGGGGATGACGGGGATGGGTCAATGATAAGGGCTGTTGGTATCACAACACCATTTGCGTTTGCGTGACCTTGGCGATCATGCGGCCCTCGGGGTTGGTGATGCGGGTTTCCCAGACCTGGGTGCGCCGGCCGCGATGCAGCGGCACGCTCTCGGCGGTCAGCAGTGTGCCCACCTTGGCGCCCGCGAAGAAATTCGTCTTGCTTTCAATCGTCGTCGTCCCCTGCCCTGGGCCGAGGTTCATCACGGTGCCCACCGCGCCCATGGTGTCGGCGAAAGCCATGAGCGCACCGCCATGGATGGTGTCGCCCAGGGTGCAGATCTCCGGGCGGACCAGCAGGGTGGCCATCACCACGTCCTTTTCCGCGCGGGTCACGGTCAGGCCCAGAAGCGCGGGCAGGCCGGGCAGCAGGCGTTGGAGTTCGTCCAGGGTCATTCACAGGGCCTCCCGTTTCGCGGCATCTTGCCGGGGACCGCATTCCCGCTTCAAGGATCAAACGCATGAGCGATCACGCCGGGACCACGATCCAGCGCATTCTCGCCAGCGCGGCGTTCCACAAGGCCGCCGCCGTGCTGGCGGCGGAGCACGAACGGATGGTGGACGACATCATCCGCCTGACCGAGACCGCATCCCCGCCGTTCCACGAGACCACCCGCGCCCAGACATGGTTCGCGATGGCGGAGCAGCATGGGCTGAGCGATCTGGAGATCGACGCCGAGGGCAACGTCACCGGCCTGCGCCGCGGCATCGGCAATGGTCCGCTGGTGTGCGTGGCGGCACACCTCGACACGGTGTTTCCGGCGGGGACGGACGTGACAGTGCGGCGGGAGGGGACAAAGCTGTTCGCGCCCGGCATTGGCGACGACACGCGCAGCCTGTCCGTGCTGCTGGCCTGGCTGCGCGCGCTCGACGCGGCGGGGATCGAGACCCGCGCCGACATCCTGTTCGTCGCCGACGTGGGCGAGGAAGGGTTGGGCGATCTGCGCGGGATGCGGCATTTGTTTCAGAAAGGCCGTTACAAGGACCGCATCACCCGTTTCATCACCGTGGACAGTCCGGACATGCGACGGATCGTCACCGGCGGCGTGGGCTCGAAACGGTATCGTGTGACGTTCAAGGGTCCGGGCGGGCACAGTTATGGGGCGTTCGGCGTCGTCAACCCGCTGTTCGCCATGGCCGACGCGATTTCCCGGCTTGGCCGCGTGCCGGTGCCCGCGTCGGGGCCGAAGACCACCTACAGCGCCAGCGTGACGGGGGGCGGCACCTCGATCAACGCCATTCCGAACGCGGTGTGGACGGAGTTCGATCTGCGCTCGGAATCGGTGAAGGAACTGGCGGCGCTGGAGGAACGGTTCCTGGAGATCGTGCGCGCCGCGGTGGCGGCGGAGAACGGGATACGCTCGGTTCATAACGGTCCCATCACGGTGGACATCCTGCCCATCGGCGACCGCCCAGCGGGTCATACCAGCGAGTCGCATGAACTCGTGCGTTTCGCGAAGGCCGCGATTGAGGCGAAGGGGTTCGAGACAAGTTTCGAGGCATCCTCCACCGACGCCAACATTCCGATGAGCCTGGGGATTCCGGCGATCCGGGTCGGGTCGGGCGGCACGGGGGGGCGGGAACATTCGCTGGAGGAATGGATCGATGTCGAACCGGAGTCCAGTTTACGCGGGATGGAAGCCGGGCTGGCAACGCTGCTGGCGGTGGCGGGGATGGTGTGAGAGCGTGTTTGACCGGGCACATACCACCTGATTCAGGAAGAAAGCAAGACTTTAACACGGATTACACGGATCAAGGGCACGGATTACACGGAGTTCATACTCCCGCGCGAAGCGCTTTGCCTCCCGCCGCGTGCGCGGGCCATTGGAATGCGGGCACGGTCCACGCCACCGGGTTCCGTGTAATCCGTGCCCTTGATCCGTGTAATCCGTGTTAAAGTCTTGCTTTTTCCCTCAACGGGCAGCGCGTGTCCGGGCCAGGCTGGTTCTCAACGGGATAGTGCCTCATGAAAGCCGGCACGGGACGCACGGGCGCGATATTTTGCGTCTCCGTGGTCCTCCGTGATGAACCCTTCTGGCCCCATCAGCCCGCGCGGATGTTCCCGGCGGGCACTCAGACGCTGCGCCGCATCACGTCCAGCCCCTGCCGCAGATCGGCGATCAGATCATCGACATCCTCCAGCCCGATATGAATCCGCACCACGGGTCCGGCGAACTGCCCCGATCCGGCGGTGCGTGTGACGAAACCCGTTGTCGGCACCGCGAGACTTTCGTATCCGCCCCATGACGAGCCGATGCCGAACAATTCCAGTGCCTCCACGAATTCATGCGTCGCGACGGGCGTGAACTCCGGCTTGAACTCGACGCCGAACAGGCTGCACGCGCCGGTGAAATCGCGTTTCCAGATCGCATGTCCCGGCGCCCCCGGCAGCGCGGGGTTGAGCACCTGCGCCACCTCGGGCTGCTGACGCAGCCAGTAGCCGACGGCGATGGCCGCCTCCATCTGGGTTTTCAGGCGCACGCCCATGGTCCTCATGCCGCGCAAGGTCAGCCAGCAATCATCCGGGCTGGCATATTGCCCGAG
>JAYVCG010000150.1:0-2569 GCA_043750075.1 Acetobacteraceae bacterium
GGCGCCATCGCCGTCGCCGAACGCCAGAGCTACATCGGCCGCATCCGCGACCTGACCAAACTTTGCGCCGAAGCCTGGGTCGCCAACGAAGGCGGGAACGGGTGATGTTCGAGCATGCGGCCCAACCTGTCAGCGGCATCGCGCGCGCCCGCCGCTTCCGACAGGTGGCGGGTATGGCGGAGCAGATTCTGTGGCGTGAACTCCGGAAGCTGAAGCTTCCTATTCGCAGGCAGGCGCCGATTGGACCGTTCGTTGCTGACTTTGCCTTTCACAGCCGCAAGCTGGTGATCGAGGTGGACGGTGGAATTCACGAGCGGATCGCGGAGGTCGCGGCTCGCGATCAGGCGCGAACCGAGTGGCTGGAAGGCCGCGGTTACCGCGTCGTGCGTTTCACAAACAACCAGGTCGCGAATGACGTCGTCGCCGTGGTGAAAGTGATTCAAAACCTGCTCGCCCTCCCCCTCGACGGGGGAGGGTTGGGTGGGGGTGAGTCAGCTGAGTTGACGACTGAACGCGAGATGGCGACCGCGCCCAACGACGCCCTTCGCGACAACGCTATGCATTCACCCCCGTCCCCGACCCTTCCCCCGTCGAGGGGGAAGGGAGAGTAGCCATGCCCCAATTGTTGATAGAGCTCTTTAGCGAGGAAATCCCCGCGCGCATGCAGGCCCGCGCCGCCGAGGATTTGTCGCGTCTGCTCACCGAGGCGCTGGCCGGTCTCGCGCCCGCCGATACGCGGACCTGGCATGGGCCGCGCCGTATCGCGTTCGCCGCCACGGTCAGCACGGGGATCGCGGCGGTCCGCTCGACCGAGCGGGGGCCGCGCGCCAGCGCGCCCGAGCAGGCGTTGCTAGGCTTTCTCCGCAAGCACGGCGCCAGCAAGGATCAGGCGCGTCAGGAAGGCGACTACTGGGTGGTGGAGAAACAGGCCGATTCCGTCGCCGCGCCGGTGCTGATCGCGGCGGCGCTGCCGGGCGTGCTCCGCCGCTTTTCCTGGCCCAAATCCATGCGCTGGGGCGGCACCAGCTTCTTCACCTGGGTGCGCCCGCTGCGCCGCATCACCTGTCTGCTGGATGGCGCCATCGTGCCGTTCGACCTGCGCGAGGGAACGGACGATGGACACGGCCTGACGTCCTCCAACCTGACCGAGGGCCATCGCTTCCACGCCCCCGGCGCCTTCCCCGTCTCCGGCGCCGCCGACTGGGCCGCGCGACTGCTGGACCATCGCGTGGTGGTCGATGCCACGGAACGGAAGCGCGTCATCGCCGGAGGAATCGCCCGCCTCGCCACGGACAAGAGCATCACCGCCGTCGATGATCCGGGATTGCTGGATGAGGTCGCCGGGCTCGTCGAATGGCCGGTTCCCCTGGCGGGCCGCATTGCCGACGAGCACATGGACCTGCCGCCCGAGGTGATGCGCGTCTCCATGCGGATCAACCAGCGGTACTTCGCCACTCAGACCGCCGACGGAAAAGCCGCGCCGTGGTTCCTGTTCGTGGCCAACGTCGCGGCTGGGGACGGAGGCGCCGCCATCGTCGCGGGCAACGAACGGGTGTTGCGCGCGCGCTTCTCCGACGCGCGGCATTTCTGGGATCTGGACCGTGAGGCGCGGCTGGAAAGCCGGGTGCCCGCGCTGGATCAGGTCACCTATCACGCCAAACTCGGCACCCAGGGCGCGCGGGTCATCCGGCTGCGGAGGCTGGCCAGAACCATTGCCCCCCTGGTGGGGGCTGGTGAGGCGCTGGCGGAGCGGGCGGCGGAACTGGCCAAGGCCGATCTCGTTTCTGGCATGGTCGGTGAGTTCCCGGAACTGCAAGGCGTCATGGGCCGTTACTACGCCCTGCACGACAACGAAGATGGATATGCCGCCGACGCCATCCGCGACCATTACGCGCCGCGCGGGCCAACGGACCCGGTGCCCACGGCGCCGGTCTCCGTCGCCGTGGCGCTGGCGGACAAGCTGGATCAACTCGCCTGTTTTTTCGTCATCGATGAGCGCCCCACCGGAGCGGGCGATCCCTACGCGCTGCGCCGCGCCGCTCTGGGCGTGATCCGGATCATCCGGGAGAACGGATTGAGGGTGCAATTGATGCGGCTGTTGTCTCTCGCGGTGGGACTGGCCCGTGAAGCCGCCGCGGAAGCTTCCGGCCTGGCGCATGAACGGCGAAGGCAGCGAAATGAGGCCATTCAGGACGAAACACTCAACGCCATGGAAAAAACACGGCGCCTGGAAGACATGGACCACGCCGCCAGACCACCGACACGCCCCATGCCCGGCACTGATCTGCATTTCGACATGCTGACTTTCGACATCCTCGACTTCCTCACCGAACGTCTGCGCGTGCAGTTACGCGCCGAGGGCGCCCGGCATGACGTGCTCACCGCCGTCCTCGAATCTTCCGGCAAGGATGATGACATCACCCGCCTGCTGGCCCGCGCCGCCGCCGTGGCTACATTGCTGGATCAGGAGGAGGGCGCCACGCTGCTCGCCGCGTACCGCCGCGCCGCCAATATCCTGCGGATCGAGGAACGCAAGGACGGGGAACAAAAAGACCCTCCCGCGCCAGGT
>JAYVCG010000151.1:0-6679 GCA_043750075.1 Acetobacteraceae bacterium
GTACATGGCGCGGCGCATCATCTTGATCATGCCCTCGTTCGCCTCGGCGCCCGAGTTGCAGAAGAACACGCTGTCGGCGAACGTCGCCGCGACCAGCCGTTCGGCCAGGCGTTCGGCCTGCGGAATGCGATACAGATTGGAGACGTGCATCAGCTTGGCCGCCTGCTCGGCGATGGCTTTCGCCAGATGCGGGTGGCCGTGTCCCAGCGAGGCCGTGGCGATGCCCGACCCGAAATCGAGGAATCGTCGGCCGTCCACCGTCCACAGCCAGGCGCCTTCGCCCCGCTCAAAAGCGAGATCGGCACGAGCGTAGTTCGGTAACAGAGCCGGGATCATGGAGGTACTTACCCTGTGTTGTGGCGCTTCCAATGGCTCCCCCGCCCGCGACCATTCGGGGCGGGTTCCACGGAAGCGGTCATCTTTGGGCAGTCAACGCGCCGCTGTCAAACGTCCTGGTTAATCCATGGCGATTCTCATTTTGTCTGGCCAATGCCCAGCTCGCGTCACGCTCAGGCAAGGTCTGCATATTCGTCACGGCGCGGTGCCGCGAAAGCCGCCCCGGTTGAGCGGGGACAGAACGCGGAAGTGAAACCGGAAACCAAAACGTGAATGGCTGGTTTGCCCGGAGAAAGCGGCATGGCATCGTTGGCGCATGTCCGATGGAACCAGCCGCCCGCCGCCCGATGAAGCCTCCCTGCGTGAGGCCGCCCTGCACTATCTGGCGCGCTACGCCACGACCGAATCTGGGCTGCGCTTCGTGCTGCACCGGCGCATCGACCGGTGGGCCCGCCTCGCCAGGGACCGGGACGACGTGCGGGAACGGGCTGCCGCCGCCAAAACCTTCGTCCCCGCCATCGTCGCCCGCATGGCCGCCCTCGGCCTGGTCAACGACGCCGCCTACGCGGAAAGCCGGGTGCGCGGCCTGTCGCTTGGCGGCAAGTCGCGGCGCGCGATCGAAGCGCGGCTCGCGGCCAAGGGGGTCGATCCAGAGCAGGTGCGCGCGGCTTTCCCCGAGGATGCGAACGCGGAATTGATCTCCGCCCTGATCCTGACCCGCAAGCGGCGCATTGGGCCGTTCCGGAAAACGGAGGAAGCGGACCGGAACAAGGAACTGGCCACGCTGGCCCGCGCGGGCTTCACGCGCGATGTCGCGTCACGGGCCCTGAGCATGACGCCCGAAGACGCCGAGGAAGCGATCATCGCGGCACGCCAGTGAAAACCCAGATGGACCGCGCGAGACCCATCCCCTCACGATCCGATCAGGCTACCGCTTCACCAGCGTCCCTGGCCCGGCTTCGGTGAACAGTTCCAGCAAACACGCCCGCGGCACCCGGCCATCCAGGATGACCGCGCCCTTGACGCCCTGACGCACGGCATCGACGCAACATTCCACTTTCGGAATCATGCCGCCGGTGATGGTGCCATCGGCGATCCGCGCCTCCACATCGCTCACGCTCAGTGTCTCGATCAGGTTCTTGTCTTTGTCGAGCACGCCGGGCACATCGGTCAGCATCAGCAACCGTTCCGCGTGCAGCGCGCCGGCAATCGCCGCGGCCACGGTGTCGGCGTTGATGTTGTAGGTCTGGCCGTCAGCGCCCACGCCGACCGGTGCGATCACCGGCACGAGACCGCCGCCGGTGATCGCGTGGATGATCCGCGCATCCACATGCACGGGCTCACCGACAAACCCGAGGTCGATCGTCTGTTCAAGGCCGGTGGCCGGATCTTTCCTGGTGCGGATCAGCTTGCGGGCCTGGATCATGCCGCCATCCTTGCCGCAGATCCCCACGGCGAGCGCGCCCGCCCGCGTGATCAGGCCGGAGACGTATTTGTTGACGGTGCCTGCCAGCACCATCTCCACCACCTCCATCACGGCGGCATCGGTCACGCGCAGCCCGTCGATGAAAGTGGATCGCACCGCGAGCCGCTTCAGCATCGCGTTGATCTGCGGCCCGCCGCCATGCACCACGACGGGATTGATCCCGACCTGCTTCAGCAACGCGATGTCGCGGCCGAATTCCAGCGCCAGGTGTTCCTCGCCCATGGCATGGCCGCCATATTTCACCACGATGGTCGCCCCGGCATAACGGCGCAGATACGGCAGCGCCTGCGCCAGGACATGGGCCCGCTCGGTGGCGGCGGAGAGATCGGAGGGAGAGGAGATGCTCATGCCCCGGAGGTAAGGCGCGGCAACCGATGGGGTCAAGCCACGAGCGCGAGGATCAGGAGCGCAGCATGCCCATGAACAGGATCAGCAGCGCCACCGCCGCGCCCTGGAAGATGACACGGTAGCGCATCAGCCGGTTCGCGGTCGCCCCGCTGACGCCCATGGCCATGCCGATCATGCCCGCGAACAGCACGCCCAATGTGGCGAACATCAGCAGGACCACGATGATGAGGATGAAGGTATGCATGGGCGGATCATACACGATTTTGGCCCCGTCATCAGGCATGTTTCGGCAATCCTCCCTGGCGTTTCGCGCGGGGCCGGGCACTTGAACGGCCAAATTTCCCGCAAGATCAGACACGGGGCGCTGACCCGTGACCCCGCCCCATGGCCCCTTGGGGGGCGCCGCCTCCTGGACCTCCGCCAAAGGCTTGCCTTTGGAAACCATTCACGGGCGCCCCTGGTTGACCGGCATGGGCGGTTCGTGGTCGCTCCCGCGGCATGATCCGGTTTGTACTCTCGGTCCTGTGTTTTGCTGGCGCGCTCGTCGCGGGTCAGGCTTCCATGGGTCAGGCGCCCGTGCCGCCAAGGCCCGCGGCGCCCGTCATGGCGATCTCGCCCGAACAGGCACGCGCGGCGCTGGACACGCTGAACGATCCCAAAAAGCGTGCCGCCTTCACCGCCACCCTGGACGCGCTGATCAAGGGACAACAGCTCGCGGAACCACCCCCGCCTCCGCCTGAACCGCCACCGGAACCACCACCGGAAAAACCCAAAACCACGGTCGAGGGGATCGCCATCCAACTCGCCCCCAACAGTCTCGGCGCCCAGGTACTGCTGACGGCGGCGGCTTTCGTGAATGATGTTGGCGATGACGCCATGGAGGCGTTCAAAACGGTGCAGAGCCTGCCGCTGCTCTGGGGATGGGCGGTGGTGATGCTCACCAACCCCATGGGGCAGCGGCTGCTGTTCGAAACCGGCTGGCACCTGCTGACCGCCCTGGTGCTGGCGGTGGCCGCGCAATGGCTGTCGCGCCGTCTCCTGCGCCGGCCCATGGCCCGCGTGCTGGCGCTGGGAACGCGCGATGAACCCGCTCCGGTGCGGGAAGACGACCCGGAAGCGCGCGCCGAGCACGGGGAAAGCGAAGCCCGCCCGCCACCCCGCCGGTTCGAGGCGTTTGGACCACGCTTCAGGCTCGGTCTGGCGCGGTTCGCGCTGGAAATGGCGCCCATCCTCGCCCTGCTGATCGCCGGGCACATGGTCGCCGCCTCCACCCTGGGCGGCCAGACGGTGAGCCGGCTGGTCATCCTGGCGGTGATCGACGCCACGGCGGCCTGCCAGACCCTGCTGGCGTTGCAGACATTGCTGTTCATGCCGGACCCGCCGGGATTGCGGGTGTTGCCGCTGCGCCGCCCGGTTGGGGCATCCCTGATGATCTGGTCGCGGCGCCTGATCCTGATCGGCGTGCCTGGCTACACCATCGGCGAGGTGGGATTGCTGCTGGGTCTTTCCGCCCCGGCGCACGATGCCTTGCAAAAAACCGTGGGGCTGGCGCTGCTGACCTGCCTCGCCATCCTCGTGGTCCGCCGCCGGCGCGTCGTGCGCGGCTGGCTGAGCGCCCCGCCCGAGGCCACGGGCACGCTGGTGAAAATCCGCGGCCGGCTGGCCCGCCGCTGGCACTGGATCGCGCTGTTCTTCCTCGCGGCGCTGTGGCTGAGCTGGACCCTGCGCGCGCCGGACGCCATCGCGAGAAGCCTGTGGTACTTCGCCCTCACCGGCGCGGTGCTGGCGGGTGCGGCGGTGGCGCGGGTGGCGGTCTCCGCGCTGATCAGCCCGTCCGAGGGCACCGAGGCGGCGGACCATTCCGTGCGGGCGCGGCTGAACCTTTACCGCCCGGCGCTGGCGCGGCTGGCGCGGATGCTGATCAACCTGCTCGTGCTTCTGGGCTTGTTGCAATTGTATGGGCTTGGCGCCCTGACATGGCTGCTGACCAGCGATGTCGGACACCGGATCGCTTCGGGTCTTGGCACGCTCTCGGTGACGATCGGGCTGGCCTTCCTGGTCTGGGAGGTGGTCAACATCGCCATCCAGCGGCATCTGGAAACCTTGCGGCGGGAAGCGCAGGCGGTGCGCTCGGCACGGCTGCGGACGCTGCTGCCGCTGGTGCGCACGGCGCTGTCGATCACCATCGTCGTCGTCGCCGGGCTGATGGTGCTGAGCGAGATCGGCGTCAACATCGCCCCCCTGCTGGCCGGCGCCGGCATCGTCGGCGTGGCGATCGGCTTTGGCTCGCAGAAACTGGTGCAGGATGTCATCACCGGCGTGTTCCTGCTGCTGGAGAACACCATGCAGGTCGGCGACGTGGTGCGCGTTGGCGATCAGACCGGGATGGTGGAAAGCCTGTCGGTGCGGACCATCCGGCTGCGGACCGAGGATGGCTCGGTCGTGGTCATCCCGTTCAGCGCCGTCACCACCGTCACCAACATGACGCGCGATTTCAGCCGCGCCGTCATCGCGGTCAACGTCGCGACCGGGGAGGACGTCGATCGCGTGCTCGATGCGATGCGCGCGCTGGTGCGCGAGATGCGCGCGGAAGATGCCTGGAGCAGCATCATCCTCGATGATCTGGAGGTGTGGGGGCTCGATAAATTCACCGACTCGGCGCTGCTGATCAAATGCCGGATCATGTGTACCCCGTTTGGCCGCTGGCCGGTGGGGCGGGAGTTCAACAAACGCATGAAGCTCCGGTTCGAGGCGCTGGGGATCGAGATGCCCTATCCGCACCTGAAACTGGTGATGGACGCGCCCGGAGCCGCGCCAGGGGCAGTGCTGGCGCCCGGAGCATCGCTGTCCGTGGCGGGGTAATACCAACGGCCCTCATCATTGACCCATCCCCGTCATCCTCCGGCTTGACCGGAGGATCTGAACCAGCACCGTGCCGCGAGAGATCCCCCGGCCAGGACGGAAGATGACGGGGATGGTACGGTGTGTGTCAATGTTTAAGCGGGTTGGGACAAAGCCGCCCCGTGACAACCGGCATCAGTGTCTGGGGCGGTCTGGTACCAGCCGGGTCAGCAGGTTGCGCTGGTTCAGCGCCTCGGCCAGCCGCGCCATCAGTCGCCGTTCGGTTTCGAGGGAGGGCGGCTTCGCGTCCTCAGCGGCGAGGATGATCGGATCGAAGCCCTTGGTGATCTCGGCGATGGCCGCGTCACGGGCCGCCGGATCGGCCACGAACCAATGCCCGGCGTGTTCCAGCGCGATGGGGCCGTTCGCCTGTCCCTCCGGGCCGGATGCGGTCCCCGACGGGGTGAGCAACACCGCGAACCGGGCGCCATGCAGCGTCGCGAGCCGTTGCATGGCGCCGAACAACGCGCGGGTCAGGGCGATGCCATAGGTCACGCGCGCGGGTCTGGGCGTCATCCAGACGGACCAGGGCGTGCGTTGCGTTTCCAGCGCCTCATCGGTCCGGGTCTGTGCCGCGATCCCGGCCGGGGGGGTGGCGGCGCCGGGATCGGCGGGCGGCAGCAGGGCGTTCCAGTCCCGGTCGAGATCGGTGAAGGGCGCGTGCAACAGCGTGGAGAACTTCGAGCGGTAGACCAACTGGCCGATCCGGTCGGTCGGGCCAAGCAACTGATCGCCCCGCGGCGCGTAGGTGGGTTTCAGCATCGTCACCCCAGGCTGTTTCTGGCCGGAGCGGAAGGTATTGCGCGGCACATCCCCGGCGATTGAGGCGCGGACGACGATCAGATCGGCGCGCTCCCGCGTCAGGTACTGCTGGAGCGCCAGGAACGCCTGATCCTGGCCGTGGCCCTGACTGCCCAGGGTGATGACGGTGGCGTTGGGTTTGTGGGGGCGGAGGGCGCGTTCGAGGATCAGGTCCAGGGTTTCGTCCGGCGGGCATTGGGGGCATTCCACGGCGTCGCCTCCGGCCATGACCACGACGAAATCGGCGGGCCGGTGCCGCCAGGGGCGCCCGCGCCAGCCCGCCTGGTTGAAGGGTCCGGTCTCGCTGGTGGTGCGCCAGCCGCTGATGACGGTGCGCGGGCGATCCAGGTAACGCATCCCCAGCTCGGCGATGGCGAGCAGCAATCCGGCGGACCCGACGGCGAGGACGATGTTCATGAACAGATGATTGGGGCGGCGGGCCAAGGGTTCCGGGACTCCAGGTTTCCGGCTGCGATGCGGCAGCATGTGACGCGGCACGGGGACCGAGGCAACTCCCGCCGGAAGACAGCGCCAGGATTCCGGTTGGGCGATCATGCCCGCGGGATTGTATCGTCGGCACGATTGTACTCAATGACAAACATCTTTCATCCAGGTTTCAAACCTGTTCCGAATCGGATATGGACTGATATGGTTGAGAAATCAGGCCGAGCGTTGATGGCGAATTGCTTTGCGTTTCAGCCGCTGGCGATTACAATACGCTGGCTTTTCCAAGGAGCGGCAGATGAAGACGGGCCTGATGCTGGACGGAACGATTGAGAACGCGGGCGACCTACAGGCGGGTGGTCT
>JAYVCG010000152.1:0-4320 GCA_043750075.1 Acetobacteraceae bacterium
CGGTAATCGGCGCGCAACTGATCCTCGGTCTTCGCCTTGTCGTCCTCATCCATGGTGCCGTTCTCACGGCTGGCTTCGAGGTTCTTCCAGATCTGCTCGAACTCCTGCTCCACCAGCACGTCGGGCGGGGTGAAGTTCGCCTGATCGGCCAGCAGGTCGAGCAGATCGCGCTTCAGGCGCATCCGCGTCAGATCCTCCAGCCGCCGCTGGCGCATTGAGGTCAGCACCTCGCGCAGGCTTTCCAGCGTCTCAAACCCGAGCTTTTCCGCCAGCGTGTCGTCGATCGGGGCGGGCACGGGCTTGCGCAACTGCTTCGCCGTGATGTCGAACGTGGCTTCCTTGCCGGCCAGATGCGCGGCCTGGTATTCGGCGGGGAACGTCACCGTGATGGTTTTCGCCTCGCCGGGTTTCATGCCCTCGATCTGCTCGACGAAACCGGGGATGAAGGTGCCGCCGCCGATCTCGACATCGGTGTCGGTGGCCGTGCCGCCCGCGAAGGCGACGTCATCGACCTTGCCCGCGTAATCTATGGTGAGCACGTCGCCCTTGGCGGCGCCCTGGCTGTCGCCGCGCGCGGCCATTTCCTCGGCGGGAATGTCCACCAGATCGCGGTTGCGTTCGGCGATGTCGGCGACCGCCTTATCGACTTCCTCGCCCGGCACCTTGGCCACATGGCGGGTCAGACTGAACACCGAGAAATCCGGCAAGGTGATGTCCGGCAGCAGTTCCAGCTCCACCTTGAATTCAAGGTCCTTGGCCGGGCCGGGCGCCGCCGGTTCAACCGTGACCATTTCCAGCTTCGGCATCACCGCCGGGCGCAACGCGCGCTCCGACAGCAATTGCTGCGTCGCCTCGTTGACCGATTGCTCCATCACCTCGGCCGCCACGGCGCCGCCAAAGCGTTGCCGCACGATCGGCATCGGCACCTTGCCGGGCCGGAAACCCGGCAGATTAACCTGTTTGGCGAGTTCGGACAGCCGCGACAGGCGGCGGCTCTCGATCTCCGCCGCGGGTACGACCACGGCGAACGCGCGCCTCAGGCCGTCGGAAAGTGTCTCGGTCACCTGCATCTGCCAACCCGTCCTGTTGTCTGTAAGTATGCCGCCCAGTCCATCTCAGCGGCGTTTCTCAGCGGCCCGTCCCAATGGTCCGTCCCAATGGTCCGTCCCAGCGGCCCGTCCCAGCGGCCCGTTATGGTGCGGGCGGAGGGATTTGAACCCCCACGGCTTGCGCCACCAGAACCTAAATCTGGCGTGTCTGCCAGTTCCACCACGCCCGCTTCACGCCGGGGGAGCCCTCTGACCCGCCACCGGCGACCGTGAACGCGGCGCTTTAGCGCAGCCGCCCCGCCGGGACAAGCATGGGTCCATCGCCCCACTCTCTTAATGTCTGTGTCTGTCGCCAAAGGGAGCCTTTGGCGGAGGTCCAGGGGCAGAGCCTCCCAAGGGGCCATGGGGCGGGGGGCCGCGGGACTTTCCGGACGGACACCCAGACAATTGCCCCCAAAAACACCCGCCTTCCGGACAAGCGCCTGACGCAACCCTGTCGCACGGTGACAGCATGTCGTCCCCATCGCCCCAAAAAAACCCTGTTTTCCCGTGAAAATGACGCCTCTCCCTCCTTTCCCCCCAAAATGGTTTTGACCACCCCTGGGCATACTGCGATGCTACTCCCTGGTATTCACGGGTCGTGTTGGCGGGACCGTCTGTTGGCGTGCCCGCGACCGGCCCTTCATCGTGTTTCAACCGTGCCGAGAGTTGTCCCCATGGCTTCCAGCCCCCGTAGCAAACCATCAGGCCGCGACAGAATGAAGGCCGTGGCGAAGGTAGCGGCGAAAGCCCGGATGCCCCTGAATGTCATGAAGGGCCTTGTCAAAACGTCTCGTCCCAAACCCGCCTCAGCGTCACGGCCGGCAACCAGGGCGGTGTCCGGCAAACCAGCGGCCACCGCCGCGCCGAAGGTGAAAACCCTGAAATCAAAAACCTCGCGGACAGTCACCGCGGGAGTGGCGGCGAAGAAACCTGGCCTGATCCGCGCCGCCGCCAGCAAACAACCTTCCAGCCCGCGACAGACCCTGGCGGGACAAAAGGCCGCTGGCCCAGGAAAGTCTGGCTCACTTCAAAAATCCGCTGCCCCACGAAAAACCACCATGAAACAACAGGTTGACGCCAGGCAACAGACGGATACCAGGCGCAAGACCGCCGCCGGGCACAAAAGCGTCTCTCAGCTTAAGTCCGGCGCGATGGCGCGGAAAGCCGCCGCGAAACCCGTGAAAGCCCAGGGGAAGCCTGCTTATGTGCCCGCCAGCCGGAGCAAACCGGTTTCAGGGCGAATCGGGTGGACGGCGGCGAAGGACGCCACGCTCCACCCCGTTCAGGCGGCTGGTCAGTTGAAGCTGGAGAAAGAGGCGATTCGCGAGCAGGGCGCCCTCGCCATCAACCGCGCGCTCGATCTGCTGGAAACACTGGCGCGCACCGGCCCCATGCCGTTGCCCGCGCTCGCCGAAGCGGCGGGTTGCGGCAAGATCGCCGCCGCCGACCTGCTGACCACGCTTCAGACCCGGCATTTCGTCCTTCAGGACGAGGCGAACGGCGTCTGGCGCCTTGGCGCGCGCTGGTCTGTCATGGGCCAGGCTGCCTCCGGGCAGGGCGCGCTGGCGGCGGCGGCGATGCCGTTCCTCGTGGCGCTTGGCGCCGCGGCCGGGGAAAATGTTTATCTGCGGGTCCGTCAGGGCATGGAAGTCGCCACCATCGCGGTTCATCAGACCGATCCCGCGCTGCGCGTCTACACGGATGTCGGCACGAAAATGCCGCTGCACGCCGGCACCGGGCGGCTGCTGCTGGCCCATGCGCCGGAATCGGTGCAAACCCAGGTGCTGACCCAGCGGCTGCAACGCTTCACCCCCTCCACCCGCATCGACCCCAAATGGATCGCCGCCGATCTGCACCGGATTCGCCAGCGCGGCTTCCTGATCACCGACTCCGAGGTCATTCCTGGCACCGTTACCGTTTGCGCCCCGGTGCGCGATGCTTCCGGTCAGGTCATCGCCGCCTTGCTGATCGGCGCCCCCTCCCTGCGGATGCGCCCGCCCAGGCCGCGCGCCCTGATGCCCGCCGTGGTCGATGCCGCCCAAAAACTCTCCCAGGCCCTGGGCGCGGTCAGCGCGCGGCCCGCGAGCCCGGTGAATGGCCAGGACCACGTATCCGGCGGCGCGAACGCGATCATCGCCCGCGCCATGCCTCCCGGTACCGCCCCCAATGGCACGCCCTCGCCCGTCCTGTCCCCGGCCGCCGCGCGGCCCGCGCCCGCGCCCCTCAGTGCCGCGCCCGCCTCTGCCCTGGGCGTTGGCATCGCCCGTCCCCATTCCATTTTCCGCTGAACAAAGGTTCCGTCCGTGCGCATCCTGGACGTGCGTGAAAGCACGCGAGCCATCAGTTCCCCCATTCGCAACGCCTATATCGACTTCAGTTCCATGACCACGAGCCTCGTCGCCGTGGTCACGGACGTGGAGCGCGAGGGGAAACGCGTGGTTGGCTACGGCTTCAACTCCAATGGCCGCTATGGCCAGGGCGGGCTGATCCGCGAGCGTTTCGCGCCCCGCCTGCTGGCCGCCGATCCGGCCTCGCTGCTGGATGACACCGGCGGGAACTTCGACCCCGACCGCGTTTGGGCCGCGCTGATGCGCAATGAAAAACCGGGCGGGCACGGCGACCGCTCCGTCGCCGTCGGCAGTATCGACATGGCGGTGTGGGACGCGGTGGCCAAGATCGCGGGCAAACCCTTGTTCCGGTTGCTGGCCGAACGGCACGGCCGCATCGCCGACCCGCGCGTGTTCGTCTATGCCGCCGGAGGGTACTACTATCCCGGCAAGGACGATTCCGCGCTGCGTGGCGAGATGCGGAGTTACCTCGACCGCGGCTACACCGTGGTCAAGATGAAGATCGGCGGCGAGACGATCGCCACGGATCAGCGCCGCATCGAGGCCGTGCTGAAGGAGATCGGCCCAGGGGCGCGGCTGGCGGTGGACGCGAATGGGCGGTTCGATCTGGAAACGGGAATCGCGTACGCGAAAATGCTGCGTCAGTACGATCTGTTCTGGTTCGAGGAAGCGGGTGATCCGCTGGATTATCAACTCCAGGCCGCGCTGGCCGAATTCTATCCCAACGCGATGGCGACGGGCGAGAACCTGTTCAGCCACCAGGATGCGCGCAACCTGATCCGCCACGGCGGCATGCGCCCCGACCGCGACTGGCTGCAATTCGACTGCGCGCTGTCCTATGGTTTGTGCGAATATCAACGCACGCTGGCGATGCTGAAGGA
>JAYVCG010000153.1:0-9212 GCA_043750075.1 Acetobacteraceae bacterium
TTGCACGCGATCTCGGCGTTGGATCATGGTCTAAGCCTTTGTTTGAGAGGGTGATTCACGCCCGAGGTTGAAGTCAACCTCAGGCGATCACGCTCTAGAACCTCCTGCGATCGGTTATCCACCGGATGGATCGCAGGTTAGGCGCTTTGGCGCTGTGTCGTCGGTCACATATGCGTGCGAAAAGGTTCTCTGGCGGAGGGAACGCGACCGGGTTCGAACTCTCTCCGCTCGACGGGTTATCATCAAATCAGAACCATCGGCCTGAGTCGTACCATAATGAAGCTCTCATGAAAGGCCCCGTGAAGGTGGCCGACGCCAGACCCAGAGCCTGCTTCATAGTTTGGCCGGTTAAGGTGCCTGAGCACCCGTCGGCGGCACAGGGTAGTTATCGCCGCCGCCGGGATTTTGACCTTATGTCAACCCGCAGCCGCCGATATGCAGGTTCGACTTCCCCATGTCGACTGGCGCGAGGTGGAATTCGAGCATAACGGCCTGATCACGTTTGGCCCGAAGGGCTCCTCTTCCGATCGGGCGCAAAGCTACACCAACGCCATCGCGTATGGGGTTTTGCCCTGGTGGACGATCGAACTCGAAGGTGAGATGGCCTCCGGCGGCGGGCAACACCTGACCTGGAAGGCGACAACGTTCGAAAACATGTTCCAGCTCACCGAGCGCGGCAAGTACATGTTCGATCTTGGCTTTTTCGCCGAATACTCGCAGGCGACCGGACGGTACACGCCAAATGAAATAAAGCTTGGCCCGATCCTGCACAAGGAATTGCCCGCCATCCTGGGTGTCGCGACGGCGCATACGCTCAATGTCTTCTTCTCGCATGAGGTCGGAGGAGGAGCATCCCGTGCCACGGGCCTTCAGGTCGCGTTGCAATCGGTGGCGCGCTTTCACCCCCTGGTTGAACCGGGTTTTGAATACTACGCGGGCATCGAGGATATTGGACATGGTGGCAGTTTCAGCCGTCAACAGCACTTCATCGGTCCCGTTCTGACGGGCCAGCAGAGCTTCGCGCCGTACGGAAAACTGAAATACGAAGTGGGCTATCTGTTCGGCGTGTCCGCCGCTTCCCCCCGAAGCGCGCTGCGGTGGAAATTCGAGTATGCGATTGCGTTTTAGCCCTCTTGCCTGCGGCGGGAGCAGTCGCGCACCATCGCGATGGCCTCGTGCGAGGAACGGACGCAGGTCTGAAATAAGCACAAGCCATGCTTCCGCGTCCCCGCCGCCGTGAGGGGAATTCCAATCTGGGTCATGGCGTTCGTGCCGGTTTTCGCCACTCTGGGCGTAGCTTGGCTGGCATTGGTGCGTCCTCCGGGTCGTGCCCTGGTCGGTGCCATCCAGCATCTCGCCGCCGGTGTCCTGGTCGCGGCCGCCGCCGCCGAGGTGCTTCCGGGACTGAAGCACACTGGAGCCGAGTGGGCGGTGGCGCTGGGTGGGGCGATCGGCATCGCCGCAATGCTGGATATCCGCTGGCTGGATGAGCGGATGCAAGGCACCACGGGACTGCTTGTGGCCGTAGGTCTGGATGTGCTGGTGGACGGGCTGGTCCTGGGTGCGGCCGCCTCGGCCGGCGAGAGGGCTGGAACGCTGGTTGGCATCGCGCTCACGCTTGAGGTGTTGTTCCTCGGTCTGTCCCTGGTGCCCGAACTGGCAAAGACGATCCGTGCGCCATGGATGGTGCTGGCCTTGACCGGCGCCGTTCTCCTTTTCCTTCCCCTGGGGGCGGTCAGCGGTGGCCTGATCGCGGCATTGCCACGATTTTGGCGAGATTGCTTTTTGGCCCTTCGCGCTCGTGGTCCTGCTTTACCTTGTGGTGGAGGAACTGCTGGCCGAAGCGCATCCAAACCCCGACACCCCCCTCGCGACGGCCCTGTTTTTTGTGGGATTTCTTGCCCTCCTGATTCTGGACGGGATGGCCTGAGGCGGCCGGACCCGAAGGATGCATGCCGCGCTTGCGCATGGCCGCGCCTTCGGAACCACATGAGGCACGCGGGTCGCCCCGCGTTCCCATCACGCGGACCCGTTATTCAGGCATGACAGGAACCACCGGACATTGTAGATGTCCGTCGCCATGGGCAGCAAAATGAAGCGTTCCTGGATCGCGGCGTGCCGCGGCCGCATCGCGGCCGCGTTGTGTATGCTCATGCTCCTGTCCAGCCTGCTTCCCGCCCATGCGGCCTCGAACGCCAATCCGACCGTCGCGGAGCGGGCGGTTTCCGTGACGCGGGCCGGGGACGGGCAAGCGCCCGCTCATTCTGACGCCGTGCTTCACCATGCCTGTCAACTGTGTTCCTGTCAGGTCGTTGCGCTGCCGGTCGCGGCACTGACCCCGGTCCTCTCCATCCGCCCGGTCACGTTCACGCTGGCCCTGTCGCCTTTTTCATGCCCGGGAATGTTGATTCCCCCCTCCGAGCCGCCCCGCGCCTAGCACACGGCCTGCCCGTCCGGTTCGCGATCAACATGTCTGGTTGACACGCGCCGGCTCCGCCCATGTCCGTAGCGTGCTGGTGCTTTCATGCGATTCCATTTCCTCTGGCTGGCGGCATCGCTCGCCGTCCCCGCGGCCGCCGCGCGGGCGGGGGACGTTCACGCCCCGGCCGATGCCATCGTCATATCCTCTCCGAAACAGGCCGTCGCCGCGGCCCTTGCCCGCTCGCCGGCGCTGCGCGGGGCGGCGGCGTCCCGGCAGGCCGTGCGCGGGGACGCCCTGACGGCCCCGCTGCGGCCCAACCCGGAAGCCTCGGTCGTGGTCGAGAACTTCGGCGGCCTTGGGGGGCGCGGCAATTATCGCGGCGGACGCACCGCCGAGACCACGCTCGGCATTTCCCAACGCGTCGAACTGGGCGGCAAGCGGACGGCGCGCATCGCCCTCGCCGTCCTGAATGGCGATCTAGCCGGGCTGGATTACGAGGCGGCCAGGCTCGACCTCGCACGCGAGGTCGTGTCGGCCCTGGCGGACGCCGAGGCCGCGTCCCGCGTTGTGGGCGTGGAGCGGGACCGCGCCCGCCTCGCGGCCGAGACCGTGCGCATCGCCCGGGGCCGGGTCGAGGCTGGCAGGGAGCCGCTGCTGCAGGCAAGGCGCGCCGAGGTTTCTTATGCCACGGCGGACGTGGCGGTGGATCGGGCACGACGTGAGGCGGAGACGGCGCTCCGCGCCCTTGCGGTCCTGATCGGGGTGCCGCGGGTGGATCTGGCGCCCCGGCAGCCGTGGTTCGAGGACATTGGCCCCATGCCTCCCCCTCCTCCGCCGGGCGGCCCGGCGAGGCGGCTCGCGGCCAATCCGGACTTCGCCCGGCTTGAGGCGGTGGTCGCCCAGCAGCGTGCGAACCTCTCCCTGCAGCAGGCGAACGCCATCCCCGACGTGACGCTACAGGGCCATGTCCGCCGGTTCGAGGAGGGGCGGGAGACGGCCTTCATCTTCGGCGCCTCCATCCCGCTGCCGGTCAACAACCGCAACCAGGGCGGCATCGCCCGGGCACGGGCGGAGCTGTCGCGGGCCGAAACCGACGCCGAGCGCGGCCAGCTCACGCTTGACACAGCCCTCGCCACCGCCGGGCAGCGGATGGAGCAGGCCTGGCGCGCGGCGCGGACCCTGCGCGCGGCGCTGCCGGCGGCCGAGGAGGCCGCGCGCCTCGCCACAGGCGGGTTCGCGGAAGGCAAGTTCACGTTTCTCGAGGTGTCGGACGCCCAGAAGGCGTTGTCGGACACGCGGGCCCAACTCAACGACGCGCTCCGCGAGTTCCACGCGCGGCGGGCGGAGGCGGCGCGGCTGAGTGGCCAGGAACCCGGCGTCCCGCCGGCCGGGAGGATCCCATGATGACCCGCTACGGCATCCCCGCCCTCGCGGCCCTGGCCGGGCTCGCGCTCGCGATCGCCGTGCCGTCCATTCCGCAGGCCGCGCGCCGCCTCGCCGGCCTGTCAACGGCGCCCACCCCGAGGGTATCCGGCGCCACCCCGGCTCCGCCCATGGCCTCTGGTCATGGCCATGGAACCGGGGAAGACAAACATGCCGGGGAAGGCAAGATCGCCATGACGGCGGAACAGGTGGCCAGCGCCGGTATCGAGGTCGCCGCGGTTGGCGGCGGAATCCTGACCAGCCGCATGACCGTGCCCGGCGTGCTGGCCACGAACCAGGACCGCATGGCGCGGGTCACGGCCCGCGTGGGCGGCACGGTGGCCGAGGTCCGGAAGGGCCTGGGTGACCGTGTGACGAAGGGCGAGGTGCTGGTCGTCATCGAGAGCCGCGAGATCGCCGACGCCAAAAGCGAGTTCCTCGCCGCCTCCCGCGCGGCGGCGCTCGTGGAGAACACGCTGGCCCGCGAGGCCCGGTTGTGGAAGCAGCGCATCTCGGCCGAGCAGGACTTCCTGCGGGCCCGCGCCGCGGCGGAGGAGGCGCGTATCCGCGTGGACCTCGCCCGCCAGAAACTGTCCGCGCTTGGGCTGTCGGAGGCCGAGGTGGCGGGGTTGCCCGGCCAGCCCGTCGCCGCGCTGCGCAGTCTGGAGCTGCGCGCGCCGATCGCCGGGCAGGTGACGGCACGCGCGGCGGTGCGGGGCGCAGCCGTCAGCCCGGAAGCGGAGCTGTTCACCGTCGCCGACCTGTCCACCTTGTGGGTCGAGATGGCGATCCCGCCGCGCGACCTGCCGATGGCCCGGCAGGGCGAGAGCGTGACGGTCAGCGGCGAGGGCGACGCCAAGGGAGAGGGCCGCATCGTGTTCCTCAGCCCCTTGCTGGACCCGGAGACCCGCTCCGCCCGCGCGGTGGCCGAGCTGGACAACGCGGAGGGCATCTGGCGGCCGGGCGGTTTTGCGTCCGTCTCCTTCGCCGGCGTGGAGCGGAAGGTGGCGGTGCTGGTGCCGCGAGCGGCGGTGCAGGAGGTCGAGGGCAAGAAAGTGGTGTTCGTGCGCACTGCCGAGGGGTTCGACCGACGCGAGGTGGCACTGGGCGGCGAGAGCGACGCAGCGGTCGACGTTGTTTCCGGCCTCGCCCCCGGCGCGGAGATCGCGGTCGCGAACACGTTCTCGCTCAAGGCGGAACTCGGCAAGGCCCGGGCCGAGGACTAGGGACAACCTGTCATGATAGAACGCATCCTCGCCATCTCGGTCGAGCGCCGCTGGGCCGTGGTGCTTATCACGCTCATCGCCGCAACCCTCGGAGCCTGGTCTCTCACCAAGCTGCCGATCGACGCCGTCCCGGACGTCACCAACACCCAAGTCCAAGTGAACGGCATCGCCTGGGCGCTCTCGCCGATCGAGATCGAGAAGCAGGTCATCTACCCGATCGAGACGGCGCTCGCCGGCACGCCGGGCCTAGTGTCCACCCGTTCGTTCTCCCGCAACGGCTTTGGACAGGTCACGGCCGTCTTCAGCGACGCGACGGACATCTACTTCGCACGCCAGCAGGTGTCGGAACGTCTGAACGAGGCGAAGCAGAGCCTGCCGCCCGGCGCCGAGACCAGGATGGGCCCGATCTCGACCGGCCTCGGCGAGGTCTACTGGTGGGCGGTCGAATATATGCCCCCCGGCGAGGGAATTCCCGCGCGGGACGGCAAGCCCGGCTGGCAGAGCAACGGCACGTACCTGACGCCCGAGGGCGAGCGGCTCACCGACGCCTTTCAGCGCACCGTCTACCTGCGCACCGTGCAGGACTGGATCATCCGCCCGCAGATGAAGGGAGTGCCGGGCGTGGCCGGCGCCGACGCGATCGGGGGCTTCGTCAAGCAGTACCTTGTCCAGCCTGACCCTGCGAAGCTGATCAGCTACGGCCTTTCCTTCAACGATCTGTCCGGCGCGATCGAGCGCAACAACGCGAGCCAGGGGGCGAACTACATCGAGCGCAACGGCGAGGGCATCGTCGTGCGCTCGGGCGGGCGGATCGAGAGCATGGCCGAGATCGGCGAGATCGCGGTCACGACTCGCGGGGGCGTGCCCGTGCGGGTGAGGGACGTGGCCGTGGTGGCTATCGGTCGGGAACTGAGGACCGGCAGCGCGAGCATGAACGGCCAGGAGGTGGTGCTCGGCACGGCGCTGATGCTGATCGGCGGCAACAGCCGCACCGTGGCTGCCGCTGCCGACGCCAAGATCAAGGAGATCAACCGCGCGCTGCCCCCGGGCATCCACGCCATCACGGTGCTCAACCGCACGCAGCTGGTGAACGCCACGATCGAGACCGTGGCCCGCAACCTTGCCGAGGGTGCGCTGCTGGTCATCGCCGTGCTGTTCCTGATGCTCGGCAACATCCGGGCCGCCCTCATCACCGCCGCCGTCATACCGGTGACCATGCTGATAACGGCCTTCGGCATGCTGAAGGGCGGCATCAGCGCCAACCTGATGAGCCTGGGCGCGCTTGACTTCGGCCTGATCGTGGACGGCGCGGTGATCATCGCTGAGAACAGCCTCCGGCACCTAGCCGAACGGCAGAAGGAAGGCGGAGGACGGCTACTTACGCTCGAAGAGCGGCTCCAGACCGTAACGGTCTCGGCCAAGGAGATGATCCAGCCATCGGTTTACGGACAGGCGATCATCATCCTGGTCTATCTGCCGCTGCTCAGCTTCACCGGCGTCGAGGGCAAGACGTTCGCGCCGATGGCGCTGACCGTCATCATCGCGCTGGCAGCAGCCTTCGTACTCTCGCTCACCTTCGTGCCGGCCCTCATCGCCATCGCGGTCACGGGCCGCGTGCGCGAGACGGAGAACGCCTTTGTGCGGGCGTTGAAGAGCCTCTACCGGCCAGCGCTGCGAGGCGCTATCCGGGCTCCATTCCTGGTGACCGCCGGAGCGGTCCTGCTGTTCGGCTTGTGTGCTGCGCTGTTCACGCAAATCGGCCAGGAGTTCACCCCGACGCTGGACGAGCGCAACATCGTACTGGAAATTAAGCGCATCCCCAGCACGGCGCTGTCGCAGTCGCAATCTATGCAGCTCGCCGTCGAGAAGGCGGTGCGCCGCGTTCCCGAGGTCGCCTTCGTGTTCTCGCGCACTGGCACGCCCGACATCGCGGCGGACCCCATGCCGCCCAACGCCTCCGACACGTACATCATCTTGAAGCCACAGGCCGATTGGCCGGACCCCAAGCTGCCCAAGGAGGAGTTGATCCAGCGTATCGACACCGAAGTGAAGAAGCTGATCGGCAACACCATGAGCTTCTCGCAGCCGATCCAGATGCGCTTCAACGAGCTAATTGCAGGGGTACGCGAGGACCTGGCGGTCAAGGTTTTCGGCGAGGAGTTCGAGCCTATGCTGAAATCGGCCAACGAGATCGCCGGCATCCTGCGCAGGATCGAGGGTGCCGCCGATGTGGCCGTGGAACAAACGGTCGGCTTGCCGTTCCTCGAGATTGGGATCGACAAGGCCGAGATTGCGCGCCGAGGTCTGAGCTTGTCCGCAGTGCAGGACGTGATCGGGACCGCAATCGGCGGCAAAGACGCAGGCCTAGTGTTCGAGGGTGACCGCCGCTTCCAGATTATCGTGCGGCTGCCTGACAGCGTACGTAGCGACATCGGAGCTTTGAAGAACTTGCCCGTGTCGCTGCCGGGCGCGGGGCGCGACGCGGGCGCAGCCGCCACGATTCCTCTGAGGCAGGTTGCCTCGTTCGCGTTCACTGAAGGGCCGAACCAGATCAGCCGCGAGAACGGCAAGCGCCGCGTGGTGGTCGTCGCCAACGTGCGCGGGCGCGACATCGGTTCCGTCGTCGAAGAGGCCCAGGCCAGGATTGCCGAGCAGGTCCGGTTGCCGCCCGGCTCCTGGCTGAGCTGGGGCGGACAGTTCGAGAACCTGGCGGCCGCACGCCAGCGGCTCATGATCGTGGTGCCGGCCTGTTTCGCCCTGATTTTCCTGTTCCTGTTCAGCGCGCTCGGCTCCGCGCGCGACGCGCTGCTGGTGTTCAGCGCCGTGCCGCTCGCGCTCACCGGAGGCATCGTGGCGCTGTGGCTGCGCGGCATGCCCTTCTCGGTCTCGGCGGCGGTCGGGTTCATCGCGCTTTCGGGCGTGGCGGTGCTGAACGGCTTGGTGATGCTGAGCTTCATCAAGCAGCTCATGCGGGAGGGCCGCCCGGCGCGCGAGGCCATCCTGGAGGGGGCGATGACCCGCCTGCGCCCCGTCGTCATGACGGCGCTGGTCGCCTCGCTCGGCTTCGTGCCGATGGCGCTCGCCACCGGACCGGGGGCCGAGGTGCAGAAGCCATTGGCCACCGTGGTGATCGGCGGTCTGATCAGCGCGACGCTGTTGACCTTGCTGGTGCTGCCGGCCCTGTATGTCCGCTTCTACCCGGCCGTGGTCGAGGCAAAACCCGACGCCGAACCGCCACCTGAGGGCAGCCGGGCGGCGGCGGAATGAGAAACGCGGCGCGGGGCACCCGCGAGAAGGTTGGCGATCGCGTTCGCCTATATTCACCATCGTCCACGACGAGGAGATGAACACATGAGGAAACTTGCCCTGACCGCCGCGGCCCTGTTGATGGTGGCCCCTGTGGCGTTTACCCAGGGACACGGCCACGGTGACAAGAAGGGACCCAATGGCGGGCCGATCCAGGATGTCGTCGGTATCGAGGCCGAACTGGTGGTCGCCGGCCGGATCCTGACGGTCTACCTCCATGACGAGGCGGGCAAGTCGGTGCCGGCCACCGGCTACTCCGGTTCCGCCCTGGTGGGAACGGAGCAGGCGCGTCAGGTCATCCAGCTCGCGCCCGGTAACGGCAACGTCCTGTCCGGCACGGCGCCGACGGCCATTCCCCCCGGCGCCCGGGTCACCCTTCAGATCAAGGACCCCAGTGGCAAAAGTGGTCAGGCGAAGTTCTGAATGACTGCTCCCGGCCCGGGTCAAGAGGCGGGAGACACTCCCGGGAAGAACACATTCCAGGTTTGCGGAAACCCGCTCTCCAGGAAATATGTCCATGGAACGGCTTGAGGAGGCGAACCGATGAAACGCATGTCGCGATTTTTGTTCTGGCCGATACGCTGCGGAGGCGCGCGGATGAAACTGACGTGTCCGCCCCGGTTATGGTTGGCTCTTTTCATCCCCATCGGCGCCACGGCGTGCGTCCCGTCCCACCAGGAACTGCTCCAGCGCGATCGGGGGGAATGCGCGCAGTTCGGGTTCCAGCCGGGCACCGATCGCCACGCGGACTGCCTGCTGAAGCTCGATGCCGGGCGACACCATGCCGGTCACCGTTATTGAAGGTGAAGGCGTGGCACGCGCCAGCGGCGCAAGGA
>JAYVCG010000154.1:0-17667 GCA_043750075.1 Acetobacteraceae bacterium
GTGGGGCATCATCATCCGAAGGCTTATGTTCCCACGCGCGGCGCCCGTGTCAGCCGTCCGTGCTTCGTGTTCGACTCGCGGCGCCTGATGATGCCCGCGTTTGGCGCCTACACCGGAGGGCTCGATGTGCGCGACCCCGCCATCGCGCGGCTGTTCCCGCGCGATGGGCGCGTGTTCCTGCTGGGGCGGGAGCGGTTGTTCAGCTTCCCGCTGGCTTCCCTGGGCCGCGGCGGGGGATGACGCGCCTCCGCCGCGCGGGGTATGGTCAGGCTTTGATATGATCGCGCGGGAGATGCCTCATGAGTCTCGTCACCATCACGGCGGGCCCTTACCAGTTCACGGCCCGGTGGGAGGACGCCGCGCCGAAAACATGTGCGCGATTCCGCCAGTTGCTGCCCTACCGCCAGCGCATCATCCACGTCCGCTGGAGCGGCGAGGCGTGCTGGATCCCCTTGGGCGATCTCGACCTCGGCCTGGGCTTTGAGAACCACACGAGCTACCCCTCTCCTGGGCAAATCCTGCTGTACCCCGGCGGGATCAGCGAAACTGAGATTTTGCTTGGTTACGGCGCCGTGCAGTTCGCGAGCAAGATGGGGCAGCTCGCGGGCAATCATTTCCTGACGGTGATCGAGGGGAATGAAAACCTCGCCGCGCTGGGGAAACTGGTGCTGTGGTCGGGGGCGCAGGACATCGTGTTCGAGGGGAAGGCGTGAGGGGGGCTGTGGTTTGAAGGTGCGCGCGGCCAGGGGTTTCGCCTGGAGGGTTTTGCCACGCCAGCCAAGTATGAATACGCGCTTTATCGGCATGCACCGGTCGGCACAACGCGCCAAGCGAACATGCCGTGGTAAATGATGCCTCGGCGTGTCGCCACAAAGAGTTGGCTGACTCTGGAACGAGGTGCCGCAGGAATGTCTCCAGCATGCCACCCGATGAACAATCAGGCATCAGCCAAAAGCCCAACCGGAGACCAGAGGCATCGTGCGCTATCAGGCCGTCGGCGGGCAGTTCCAGAGGGAGATTGGGGAACGCGGGCGCGCAGATGGACCGGAAGCTTTGCCACCGGGCCGCGGGCTCGTCATCCGCGTCGATCATGACGCCCAGTACTTCAAGGTTGCTTTCCTTGAGTTTGGTCCTGAGATAGGTAGTGTTAAGAATTTCACTCACGCTGCCGACGGCATCGACGAAAACAGGCCATCTGTTCTTCTCATTGGGCCAGAGCACATGGTGTTCCATCAAACCGATGACGGAGAATTTATCGTCTTGCCCTTCAACGAGCAGTTGTTTTGACTTCACTGCTGGCATGATCACCGGATTTCGATTTTCCGCTCGGCGGCGACCTGGATTTCCGCTTCGGAAAATGGCACGGACATCGATTTATTGGCTTCGATTCGTTGCAGGGATACTTCCGCGCCAACACCCGCATGCGCCTGGCATATCGCGGAAAGACTTTGGACACAGTCGTAACTATGCGTACTCGCGAACACCTGCACGTCGAACTGCTTCGCAGCTTCGTGGATCAGACGCCACATGTCAGCCATGACGGTGTAATGAAGTCCGGTATCGACTTCGTCAATGAACAGCATGCCACCCGCGCATTGCGTCAGAACGATGGCCAGTGTGAGCATCCGCCAGGCGCCGTCGCCGAGACTGCCAAGCGGGAAGGGCGCGGCCTCGCCTCGCCGTTTGACGATGAAGCCACCCCTGGGTCCGTAGATGCTCCCCGCGCCGAAGGAGCGGATGTGTTCGATCGAGTTGTCCACGAAGCGCAGCGCCTGAAGTACCAGCGTTTCATCCGTGGTCAATTGGATGCGGTCCCAATGACGGATCAGTTCATTGCCGTTCAGGGAGTCGGTTGAGATGAAATGAACATTTGTCGAACTTTCGGAATTGGGGCGGCCCGCCCTTCTGAATGCGGATTCCGCCGTGACCTTTTCCATTCCGCCTTGAAGACTCAATGGAACCAATATCTGCCGCCGTGCAGAAGATGATCGAATTTTCAAAGACATGCGAGGCCCCGGCACGGCATTCATGTCCGTCAAGAAATCTGGTTCATCGTCATTGTCCGGTTCTGGAAAATCGCCCGCCGAAACCGTCACCAGATGATCCGCGGAATCGTCCGTTCCCGTCACCAAAAAAGACCTGCCAATGACAAGTTCATGACCTGTGAACAAATGGGACACATCCGCTTCCAGATTGTTCCGAAGCCGGTTCTCATCGACGAACCGCTCGCCGCGCCGGTTGCAGATACGCCAGAGCGCGGCGGGATCGCCATGCGCGCCGAGCACGTAAAGCGCCTCCAGCACCGAGGTCTTGCCGCTGTTGTTCTTGCCAACCAGCAGGTTCACGCGGCCCAGGTCACGCATCTCGTAGCACGCGAGGCCCCGGTACCCATCAATGCGGACGGAATGGAACATGGCGCCCCTTGAGCGTGGTGGACGAGAGCCATGGCGGGACTCTCAGCGCACCCATAGGGCAAAGTGGCGTCCGCGTCAGGCGTGGCGTCACGGGCGGGCTTTCTCCTGAAACCCACCTCCTGCCGCCACGCCCGTCTGTCTGACGGACGTGGCGGAAACCTTCACAAACTCCCGAACAGCGCCGCCGTGTCCGACATCCGGTTGGAGAAGCCCCATTCGTTGTCGTACCAGCCCATCACCCGCGCCAGCGCGCCATCCACCACCGCCGTCTGCGTCGCGTCGAACGTGCAGGACGCGGGATTGTGGTTGAAGTCGATGCTCACCAGTTTCGCGGTGTTGTAGGCCAAAATCCCCGCCAGCTCGCCCTTGGAGGCGTCCAGCATCGCCGCGTTGATCTCCTCCTTCGTGGCCTGCTTCGCCAGGTTCACGTCCAGCGACACGAGGGAAACATTCGGCGTCGGGATGCGGATGGAGGTGCCGTCCAGCTTGCCCTTCAGTTCCGGCAGCACCAGACCCATGGCGCGGGCGGCTCCTGTCGAGGTCGGGATCGCCGACACGGCGGCGGCACGGGCGCGATGCCAGTCGTTGTGCAACGTATCGACGGTGTTCTGATCGCCGGTATAGGCGTGGATCGTCAGCATGTAGCCGCGCAGGATGCCGAAGCGGTCGTGCAGGATCTTCGCCATCGGCGCCAGGCAGTTCGTCGTGCAGGAGGCGTTGGAGATCACCGTCATGTCCTTGGTGATCGTCTTGTGGTTGACGCCATACACGATGGTCGCGTCCACCTCGTCCGCCGGCGCCGAGATCAGCACTTTCCGGGCGCCCGCCGTCAGCAGCGCCGAGGCCTTCGCCTTGCTGGCGAAGATGCCGGTGCATTCCAGCGCCACGTCCACGCCTTTGTACGGCACCTTGGACGGGTCGCGCTCGGCCGAGACGGTCAGCGGGCCATACACGCGGCCGTTATGGCGGATGGTGATGGTGTTACCGGATACCTCGATCTGGCCGGGGAAGCGGCCATGCACGCTGTCATAGGCGAACAGATGCGCGCTGGCCTCCACGCTGCCAAGGTCGTTGATGGCGACCGGGACCACGTCGTCCCGTCCGCTCTCCACGATCGCGCGCAGCACGAGGCGCCCGATGCGGCCAAATCCATTGATCGCGACCTTCACAGCCATGTCCGGTTTTCCTTGTTATTGTAAAACAAATTCAGGCCTGTCATGTAACAATCCCTGGCCCGATCAGGGTTTCGCGGTCCCAAGCCGTTGCAGCACGGCGGCGGCGGCGGCATCGGCCGTGATGCCAAAGTGTTTGTACAGCACCTCCGCCGGGGCCGAGGCGCCGAAGCCGGTCATGCCGATGAAGATGCCGTCCGGTCCCAGCCAACGGTCCCAGCCGAAGCTTCCCGCCGCCTCGATCCCGACCCGGAGCGCGGTGCCAAGGACCGTGGCCCGATAAGCGGCATCCTGGGTTTCAAACAACTCCCAGCAGGGGAGAGACACGACGGCGGCCTGAATACCCTTGGCCGCCAGCATGGCACGGGCCTCCATGGCGAGGGAAACCTCCGAACCGGTGGCGATCAGCGTCGCCTGACGCGGCCCGTCGGCCTCGGCGAGCACATAGCCGCCGCGGGCGGTCAGGTTCTCGCTGGCGTCGAAGCGCAACGCGGGCAGCGCCTGACGGGTCAGCACCAGCAGGCTTGGGCCGTCGGTGCGGCGGATGGCCAGTTCCCAGCACTCCACCGTCTCCAGCGTGTCGGCGGGCCGGTAGACATGGATGTTTGGCATGGCGCGCAGGCTGGCCAGATGCTCGACCGGCTGATGCGTCGGCCCGTCCTCGCCCAGACCGATGGAATCGTGGGTCAGGACATGGATGACGCGCTGATGCATCAGCGCGCCCAGCCTGATCGCCGGGCGCATGTAATCGGTGAACACGAAGAACGTGCCGGTGTAGGGGATGATGCCGCCATGCAGCGCCATGCCGTTGGCGGCGGCGGCCATGCCGTGCTCGCGCACGCCGTAGTGGATGTACTGGCCGGCGAAATCCTCCGGCGTGATGCTTTTCTGCCCCTTGACCAGCGTGAGGTTGGAGCCGGTCAGGTCGGCCGAGCCGCCGACCAGTTCCGGCGTCGCGAAGACCAGGGTTTCCAGCGCCTTCTGGCTTGACTGCCGCGTGGCGAGTTTCGGCTTGCTGGCGGCGATTTCCTGTTTTAGCGCGGCGACGGCGGCGTCCCAGGTGGCGGGCAGGGCGCCGCTCATGACGCGCGCGAACTCATCGCGCTGGTTGGAGGTGGCGAGACGCCCCTCCCAGGCGGCACGCGTGCCGGCCCCGCGTGTCCCGGCGGCGTGCCAGAGCGTGGTCAGGTCGTCCGGCACGGTGAAGGGCGGCGCGGTCCAGCCAAGCAGCGCCTTGGCCGCCGCCGCTTCCTCCGCGCCCAGGGGGGAGCCGTGGGTGGCCGCGGTGCCCGCTTTGGTGGGGGCGCCAAAGCCGATGATGGTGCGGCAGGCGATGAGGGAGGGCTTATCCGAAAGCAGCGCGGCGGACAGCGCCGCCGCCACCTGTTCGGGGTCGTGGCCATCGACGCGGTGCGCGGCCCATCCGGCGGCGATGAAGCGGCCCACCACGTCGTCGGACAGCGACAGCGCGGTGTTGCCGTCGATCGAGATGTTGTTGTCGTCGTACAGCACCGTGAGTTTCGCCAGCCTCAGATGCCCGGCGAGGCCGATCGCCTCGTGGCTGATGCCTTCCATCAGATCGCCGTCCGAGGCGATGACCCAGGTGCGGTGATCGACCACCGCCGCGCCGAAGCGCGCCGCCAGGATGCGTTCTGCCAGCGCCATGCCGACGGCGGTGGCGAGGCCCTGGCCCAGGGGGCCGGTGGTGGTTTCAATCGCCGGGTGCTCGCCCCATTCCGGGTGCCCGGCGGCGCGGGAATGCAACTGGCGGAAGGATTGAAGCTGATCCATCCCCATGTCCGCGTATCCGGTGAGGTGCAGCAACGCGTACAGCAACATCGAGCCATGGCCCGCCGAGAGCACGAACCGGTCGCGGTCGTGCCAGTGGGGGGCGGCGGCGTCGAATTTGAGGAACCGTGTCCACAACACGGTCGCGGCGTCCGCCATGCCCATTGGCATGCCCGGATGGCCAGATTTCGATTTCTCCACCGCGTCGATGGCCAGGGCGCGGATGGCATCCGCCATGCGCCGGTTCCCGGTCATGGGACGGGAGAGGATCTCGGATTGCACCGCCAGAGCGTGGTTGATGCCCGGGGCTTCGTTGGATGCCGCCATGATGTCTCCTTGGACCAGGCCGCTATAAGGGGCGGGGATGGCATGGGCAAGTCCCGCGGCGCACGGGCGGGCATCCTGGCGGGCGGGTGAGGGGTTTGCGTTGGTTCAGACCTGACGAAACCGGATTCTCTCTGACGCCGGGCCAGTGCCGTGGCCGGATCGTGTTCCCATTTGACCCCGGCGCCAGGTTTCCCTAAAGATGTCCGGGCAAACGCTGTGTCCAGGTTTCGGCCTGGGTATGATCTCTCCCGGCGGAGGGGTGGCCGAGTGGCTGAAGGCAGCGGTTTGCTAAACCGCCGTGCGGGGTCAACCCGTACCGTGAGTTCGAATCTCATCCCCTCCGCCAAAGAGCTTGGTTTTCCGCCGTATTTTGGTGTTGTGGCCATGAATCCCCTAATCTATCCCCGATATTGATGCCCGAACGGTCACGGACAGAGGCGGCCATAAGAGGGAGGTCCAGACGTTGCGTTAACCAACGATTGCCTCTGCCCGTCCCGCGAAAGCTTCCGGCCTGGCTTCTCAGGCAGCCATCCTTATCTTTCGATGCCCTCGATAGTATCGAGGGCATCCCGGATATGCGTCACGACGGCGGCCGGCAAGACCGGGACGGCGAGCCTGTCGTTGCCGCCCCTTCGTCACTGTCGGCACCGTTTACGCGCCTACCCGCGCCCGACCTGATAATTGTCTCGATCCGGGCTGACCGCCCCTGCCTGCTGAAACACGGCATCGATTGACGTTTCCGCGAGCAAGACCTGGAAACGTTCCATCGGTCGTCCGTGGGACACTCGCGCGTAAGCCCCCCCTCCTCCTATGGTCCGGGTCCGCTTCATCATCACCCCCGAGGTCAGATGGATGTCTTCGCTTTCAGAGATCGGCTCGTCGATGAGTACGGGCAGTTCTCCCGGTCCTTCGCGCGGATTCGCGCCGAGGATATCGCGGCCCATGTGAGCCACGAATACCAAGAGGAGCGGTTCTGGCCGGCGCCGATGGTTCAGCTGAACCCATCGTTCGTGCCGGGCGCGGACATAGGCGGACTCGTCGCCGAGGGGCTGCTGCATGCCGAATGCGAACGCATATTCCGGGCGAACAAGACCGAAGACGGGAATACCGGCACCGCGCTGACCCTCCACAAGCACCAGGAAGAGGCGCTGCGCATCGCCGAACGCGGCGAATCCTACGTGCTGACCACCGGCACAGGGTCCGGCAAATCGCTTTCCTACTTCATCCCTATCGTGAACCATGTGCTGCGCCGGCGGGCCGCTGGCGAAGCGAAGCGTATCAGCGCGATCGTGGTCTATCCCATGAACGCACTGTGCAATTCCCAAATGGAGGAGTTGAAGAAATTCCTCATCGATGGCTATGGCGAGGGGAAGGAACTGGTCCGATTTGCTCGTTATACTGGCCAGGAGAAAGAGGGGGACCGGACCGCCCTCGCCGCGAACCCGCCGGATATCCTGCTGACCAATTATGTCATGCTGGAATTGATGCTGACCCGGCATGCGTCGCCCGATCCCCAGATCGTCAAACTCGCCGAAGGTCTGCGTTTCCTGGTTCTCGACGAACTCCATACCTATCGGGGCCGCCAGGGCGCCGACGTGGCCATGCTGGTTCGCCGCGTTCGGGACCGAATGAACCCTGACCTTTTATGCGTTGGCACCAGCGCCACGATGGCGTCCGAGGGCACGGCGGCGGAGCGGAGCCAAGTAGTCGCGGACGTTGCCTCCCGCCTCTTTGGGGCGCCAGTGAAGCCTGCCAATGTCGTTACCGAAACACTCCGCCGAGTAACCACCGAGGAACCGCCGGCAGATGCCGCGGCCTTGGCCTCCGCTGTCGCCGATGGCGTGCCGATGAACGCCGATTATTCCGCTCTGCGCTGTCACCCGATTGCCGCGTGGGTCGAAACCACCCTGGGGTTGCAGCGGCAGGACAACAGACCGGACGGGAAATGGGTTCGCACGTCGGCGCCAAAAACCGTTCTTGCCGCTGGCAAGCTCCTACGCGAGGCGAGCGGGCGTCCTCTCGACGAGTGTTGCGACTTTCTCCGTCGGTTTCTTCTTCTCGCCTTCAGCACCCTGGATGAACACCGCCGACCCTTGTTCGCGTTTCGGTTACACCAGTTCATCGCGGGAGCAGGCGATGTCTTCACGACCCTGGAACCGCCGGGCGTTCGCTATCTAACGCTTGACGGGCAGCAGTTTCGCCCCGGCGATCGCGACAAACCACTGTTCCCGGTGGTGTTTTGCCGGTCATGCGGACAGGAATACCTCCCTGTTTGGGCCGCCTTCGCGGATCGCCAGCCAGTCCGCATCACAGACCGGGAACTGAATGAAAAGACCGCCGAGGACGACGGCACGATCCACGGTTATTTCATGCCCGATCCCGACAGCATGTATGACGGTGAGCGTTATCCGGACGAATGGCTCGAAACCGTCCGGGACGGAACCCAACGCCTTCGCCAGACATTCCGGCGCTACAGGCCCGTGCCCTTTTGCGTGAGTACCAAGGGCGATGCCGATGCACATGGATTGGCGGGCTGGGTTATTCCGGGAGCCTTTCGATTCTGTCTGAACCCCGATTGTGAGGCCGTTTTTGACGGCAGTGTCCGAAGCGAGATTTCCAAACTCAGTTCATTGTCGTCCGAAGGCAGGTCCAGCGCCACGACGGTCCTGACGGTGGCGGCGATGAGGCATTTACTGCAAGAATCGTCATTACCCGATTCCGCCAGAAAGCTTTTGGGTTTTACGGACAATCGCCAGGATGCGTCCCTTCAAGCCGGACATCTGAACGATTTTGTCATGATTCTCCTGCTGCGGGGCGCGTTGTTGGCATCACTGCGAAATCAGCCAGACGGAACGCTGACCGACGATGTTTTAACGCATCGCGTTTTCGAACACTTACGGTTGTCATCGGCTGATTATGCCAGCGTTCCCGATGCGAAGGGAGCGAAAGCCGAGGGGGCCAGACGCGCACTGCGGGATGTTCTGGGATACCGGCTTTATTTCGATCTGCGGCGGGGCTGGAGATTCACACACCCGAACCTTGAGCAGCTTGGCCTTCTCAGCATCAACTACAGTTCGTTGGAAGAATGCGCATCAGACCAGGAGGAATGGTCGAAGTGTCACTCTCTGCTGGCCGCGGCCACTCCCACGACACGACAAAAACTGTTGCGGGAACTCCTGGACCGTATGCGCCGCGAGCTTTGTATCAAGACGATCTATCTCGACGGAGACCATATGGAGCAGGTGCGGAACCGCTCCTACGCCGAGTTGCGTGAACCCTGGGGGCTCGCGGACGAGGAACGCCTGATGACTTCGGCGGCGATGATACCAAGGCCAAAACGCACCTCGGACCGCATCGTGGCGCGAACGATGTATCTCTCCCATCGATCCGCATTCGGACGCCGGGTCAGGGCCACCTTGGGGGCGAAAATCACCGTCGATGAAGGCGGCTACAATGATATCGTTGATCACATGCTCAAAGTGCTGGGCACTTACGGCCTGGTCGAGAAGTTCGATATCGAAGGCGAAAAGGGTTATCGTGTTCCCGCCAGCGTTATCGAATGGCGTCTTGGCTCAGACGAGCAACAGGACAACGCCAACCAGTTCTTTCTCGATCTGTACGACAATGTCGCCGAGATGCTGCGTGGCGACGATCGTTTCCTCCACCGCTTGCAGGCACGCGAGCACACCGCGCAGGTTCCACAGGACGATCGCATACAACGCGAAGCACAGTTTCGCACCGCGGCACTGCCGATCCTGTATTGCTCGCCGACCATGGAATTGGGTGTCGATATCAAGGAACTGAACACCGTCTACATGCGCAACGTCCCGCCGACGCCCGCGAATTACGCGCAACGCAGCGGTCGTGCTGGGCGCAGCGGACAGCCCGCCCTGGTCATTACTTACTGCGCCGCACGATCGCCGCACGATCAATGGTTCTTCCGCAAACAAGCGAGCATGGTGGCGGGTGTCGTCAATCCCCCGTCGCTCGATCTCACCAATGAAGACCTGATACGATCCCATCTTCATGCGGTCTGGCTTGGCGAAACCGGTGTGGCACTCGGTCCGTCCGTGCAGCATGTCCTCGATCGCGAGCAAACCCAGGAGCTTCCGCTACTCGACAACATATCCGCGCAGATCGACCGTCCAGCGGTCCGGCGGGCGGCATCCGCGCGTGGTATCGCCATCCTGGGAATGCTCCGCGATACGCTGACCCCGCAAGCTGCCCCTTGGTACACGGCGGACTGGCTGGACCACACGATTCGATCCGCCCACCTCTCGCTTAATTCCGCATTCGAACGCTGGCGCACTTTGTTCAAAGCGACGCGCGAACAAATGGATCGATCGCACGCAATTCAGATGAATGCCGCGGCCGACGAGAAAACGCGGAAAGACGCCTCGGACCGATACCGCGAGGCGAGCAGGCAGCAAGGTTTATTGCTGGACGGTCGCGGAACAATGAGCAGCGATTTTTACGCTTACCGCTACCTTGCCTCGGAAGGCTTCATCCCCGGTTATAACTTTCCCCGGCTTCCGCTTCTCGCCTACATCCCGCCGCGCCGCGAAAAGATTGTGCGCGACAATTTTCTGTCCCGCCCAAGATTCCTTGGCCTGTCGGAGTTCGGACCACGGTCCATCATATACCATGAGGGTTCGACCTACCGGGTCCGCAGAGCCATCCTGACGCCACGGGACGCGGAAAGCATCGCCACCTCATCGACCCTGCCAGTCCGGCGCTGCCGCCTTTGCGATAGCTGCGGCTACGGCCATTTCGATGACCAGGCCGATCATGATCGTTGCGTGAATTGCGACAGCAAACTCGGCGGTCTGCTGACACTCCTGGACAAGCTGTACCGGATCGATCAGGTCAGCACCCAACGCGCCGACCGCATCACCTCCGATGAAGAAGAACGCCAGCGGCAGGGCTACGAGATGATCACCACCCTGCGCTACGCCGAACAGGACGGGATAAGGCGCTTCACCCCTGTCATCTTCAAGGCCGGAGAAACTTCATTGCTGACCGCGTCTTACGGCCCGGCGGCGACCGTCTGGCGGATCAATCTGGGCTGGCGGCGGCGCAAGAATAAAGGCCAGTTCGGCTTCAATATCGACGTGGCATCCGGCGAATGGTCCCGCGACGAACAGGCTCCCGAAGGGGAGAACGATGACGCGCCAGACGGTAAAGTCATCCAGCGTATCATTCCCTTCGTGGAGGATCGCCGAAACGTCCTGTTGTTGCGCCCATCCGAAACGCTCAGCGATAACCAGATCACGACGCTGGCCTTTGCCCTCAAACGAGGAATCGAAAGCATCTTCCAGTTGGAAGACAGCGAACTCGCCGCTGAACCGCTGCCTGATAAAGATCGCCGTAACGCGATCCTGTTTTACGAAGCCGCCGAAGGAGGCGCTGGCGTATTGACCCGTATCGCGACCGACCCACAAGCCATTCGCCGGGTCGCGAAGCGGGCGCTGGAGGTCTGCCACTTCACGTCTCCGTCCGGCCTTTGGGCGGACGCGGCGGAACTGGAAAACACCGATCAAGGCTGCGAAGCCGGTTGCTATCGTTGCCTTCTGTCCTACTCCAATCAGCCCGAGCACGAGCGGATCGACCGGAAGGACCCGGCGCTGATTTCCCTGCTATGCCGTCTCGTCCACGCGGACACGCAAACAGGAAATGCCGCGGGGGTAGGCGCGGAAGATGCTTACGCGGTGCTACAACGCCTTTGCGGCTCCGGCCTTGAACGGAATTGGCTCGAAACTGTAAGGACAGGTGGATATCGACTGCCAGATCGGGCGCAACCGTTGCTCATGGATTTCTCGACCCAGCCCGACTTCGCCTACGATCAGACCAAGGCCCTGATTTACGTGGACGGCCCCCACCACCGTGACAAAAACGTCAAACAGATGGACGACACCAAACGCCGATCCCTGCGCGACGCGGGCTACAAGGTCGTGGTGTTCACCGAGGACAAAACCGGCTGGCCAAAACTGTTCGCCAGCCTTCCGTTCATTTTCGGCAAGGGAAATGCATGAGTCTGTCACTCTCGACGCCCACCGAATTCCGTCCGGGCAGTCTCGTCACCGCGCGGGGCCGCGAATGGGTTGTGCTGCCAGACAACGGTGGCCCCGACCGCCTGAAGTTACGCCCGCTCGGGGGAGCCGAAGACGACGCGACCCTGATTTTTCTCCCGCTTGAAAAAACTCCGCCGCGCGCGGCGACATTCCCTCCGCCAGACCCGGACAAGACCGGAGCGCAGGCGGCCGCCTTGCTGTTACGTGACGCGCTGCGCCTGAAATTGCGGGCGGGCGCCGGGCCGTTCCGCTCCTTCGGCAACATCGCCGTAGAACCGCGTGCCTATCAGCTTGTACCGCTGTTGATGGCCCTGAAGATGGACACCATCCGCTTGTTGATCGCGGACGATGTCGGCATCGGCAAAACCATCGAGGCCGGGTTGATCGCCCGCGAATTGCTCGACCGCGGCGAAATCCGCCGCATCGCCGTGCTTTGCCCACCGCATCTCTGCGACCAATGGCAGGAAGAACTCGCGGCCAAATTTGCCATCCAGAGCGAGATCGTCCGCACCGGCACCGCCAGCCGCCTCGAACGTGGCCTTCTCGCTGGTCAAAGCATTTTCGACGTGCATCCCGTCACCGTCGTCTCACTCGACTATATCAAGTCCGACCGCCGCCGCGACGAATTCCTCCGCGCCTGCCCGGAATTCGTGATTATCGAGGAAGCACATGCCTCGGTTGGCACCGGCACGGAAACCACGAGGAACCAACGCCTCGCCGTCTTGCGTGGTCTGGCGGACCGGTCCGACCGGCACATGCTATTCCTGACCGCCACCCCCCATTCCGGGGACGAAACCGCCTTCCACAACCTTCTCGGCCTGCTCGATCCCGAGTTCCGCCGCTTGCAGGGGCAAACCGACGGTCCGGAACGGCAACGTCTGCGCGAACGCCTCGCGCGGCATTTCGTGCAGCGCCGCCGCGCGGACATCGCCGAGTGGCGCGACGCGGGCAGCGTATTCCCTGACCGAGAAACCGCCGAAGCAACCTACACTTTGTCCGGCGATTGGGGCCGCCTGTTCGACGAGGTGCTGGACTATGCCCGCGGCATGATCCGCCGCACAGAAAACCAATCCTTGCTACGGCAACGCATGTCGTGGTGGGCCGCGCTGGCCCTGTTGCGTTGCGTCTCATCATCCCCCGCCTCAGCTGCGGTCGCGCTGGCCACCCGGCTACGCGCCGTCGAAGGCGTGCCGGACGCCCAACAGGTGTCCGCGCTCAATGAACGCGGCGCGGAGACGGTGTTCGACGGCAGCACCGCCGACAGCCTGTCCGCCGAAGACGCGGTGCCGGCGGGTGTCGCGGACGACACGGTGGTGAGCGAGGAAGACGCGACAGCTCTGCGCAGCCTTCTTGATCGCGCAACGACGTTGCGCGGGCCGGAACGCGATCCGAAGCTCAAATTGTTGATCGCGAAGACCAAGGCCCTGTTGGCGGAAGGTTTCCGGCCCGTGATCTTTTGCCGCTTCATCCCGACGGCTCATTACGTCGGCGAACATCTTCGCGCAGCCCTGTCCTCGTCCCGTCACGTCGTGGAGGTCATTACGGGCGAACTTCCCGCCGAAAACCGCCGCGCGCGGATCGACGCACTGGCGGAGATCGCGGAGACCCGCGTCCCTGTGTTGGTCGCCACCGATTGCCTGTCCGAAGGAATCAACCTCCAGGCCACGTTCTCCGCCGTGGTCCATTACGACCTGTCATGGAACCCCACCCGCCACGAACAGCGGGAAGGCCGTGTGGACCGCTTCGGCCAGCCGGAAAGCCGCGTCCGCGCCTTGATGCTGTATGGCGGCAATAACCCGGTGGACGGCGCCGTCCTCAAAGTCATCGTCCGCAAGGCCGAACGGATCCGAAAGGAACTTGGCGTCTCCGTCCCAATCCCCGCCGACACCAACCGCGTGACCGAGGCCATCCTTCAGGCCGTTCTACTCCAGACCGGCCACGTCGAAGCCGGTCTCCGCCAAGGGGTTCTGGATTTCGGCCGGGTCGAATCCGATCTCGACGCCGCATGGGAGAGCGCCAAGGAAAACGCCCGTCAGAACCGCACCATCTTCGCCCAACGCACCCTGAAGCCCGAGGAAGTGCTACCCGAATGGCGCAAAGCCGTCGCCGTGCTCGGGGGCGAGGACGACGTGCGACGTTTCGTCGCCACCGCCTGCGAGCGGTTGAGCGTTGGCGCCGAACCTCTCCGGGACGGCCGCTTGCGTATCCCCACCGACGCGCTCCCGCTGCCGGTCCGGGAGCGCCTGATCGCTGTGGGGCTGAAATCCGCGTCCTTGCGCATCGCCTTCCGCCACCCCGCGCCAACCGGCTTCGAGCATGTGCATCGCACCCACCCGCTGGTCGCGGCCCTCGCCGATCATGTCGCGGAACGCGCGTTGGCCGAGGACTTGCCGACCCTCGCCGCACGCTGCGGCGCCATCGTCACCCAGGCCGTGACCCGCCGCACCACACTGCTGTTGTTGCGCCTGCGCAGCCAAATAGGCGTGGAACAGCGCGAGGCCAATCGCTGGACCCTCCTGCGCACCTTGCTCTCGGAGGAGGCCGTCTGTGTCGCCCTGACAGGCACCGATGCCCCGGTCGTATTGGATAACGCGGACGCACTGGCGACAATGGCCGCCGAACCCGTCCGCAACATGGACCCGGAAGAACGCGCCTATGAGGTGCGTGACAGCCTGGACGATCTGCCCAGGCTGATGCCGATGATCGACGATCTGGCGCGGTCGCGCGCGGAGGCATTGCTGGCCGACCATACCCGCGTGCGGGAAGCCGCCGCCGCCCGAGGCACGCGGACCACCGTCGAAGCCTGCCTGCCCGCCGATGTCATCGGCATCTTTGTTCTGCTACCCGCCTGACCATGACCGGAACCGCCATCACGCCGTGCCCTCCGGCCACGGCACGGGAAAAAACCTGATGCCAGCCGTCGAAACCGCCTTCACGGCGCTGCGCATCGAAGGGGGCCTTCTGCCGCCCGCGTTCCTGCAACACATCGCCGCGATGGATGCGCCCGCCCAAAAGCCGGACGACTATGCCGTCCCGCCTGGGCGCACGTTGCGGGATGAGATTGGCCGTTACTGGACCATCGCCGAGGCGCTGTGGCTCGCCTACCGCCAGAACCGCGACCGGGCCGATATTCCGATGGAACGAACCGGTATCGAACGGTTTTTGGTGCGGCTGTTGCGCGAGGTGTTCGAATACAAGGACATTGTCCCTGTTGCATCCCGCGCGGTCATTGGCGACCGGACTTTTCCGATCACCCATCGCGCCCATGACGGCGCCGTGCCGCTGCTGCTGACGGTTGCCGCTTTTGACCTTGGCACCTCGTACGCCCCATTCGGCGAACCGGGCCGCCGGCGGGCGCCGCACGCGGCGATGCAGGAGTATCTGAACGCCGAACCCACCGCCCTTTGGGGCATCCTGGCCAATGGGCCGAAGCTGCGGCTGCTGCGCGACAACCCCTCGCTGACCCGGCCCTCCTACATCGAGGCCGATCTGGAGCGCATCTTCGAGGAAGGGCTGTATGCCGACTTCGCCGCGCTATGGCTGCTGGCGCATGCCTCCCGCCTCGCGCCCGGCGCCAACGGCATGGCCGGCGCACGCATCGAGGCTTGGCGCGCCGACGCCGCCCGTACCGGCCAACGCGCGCTGGAACGCCTGCGTGCCGGAGTGACCAGCGCCTTGCGCGATCTTGGCAGCGGGTTCGTGGAGCATCCGGACAACGCCGCCCTCCGCAACGCGCTGGACATGGGCACGCTGACCGCCGACGGGCTTCATCAGCAATTGCTGCGCCTCGTCTACCGCCTGTTGTTCCTGTTCACGGCGGAGGAGCGCGATCTGTTGCACCCGCCGGACGCGGACCCAGCCGCCCGCGCGCTGTACGCCCAGGGATATGGTCTCGCGCGGTTGCGGGATCGGGCGCGGTTGAAGCGGCATTACGACCGGCACGCCGATCTGTGGAACGGGCTGTGCGTGACTTTCGCCGCCCTCGCCCGCGGCGCCCAGCCCCTTGGCCTCCCAGCCCTGGGCGGGCTTTTCGAGGTTGACCAATGCCCGGACCTGGACACCGCCGCGCTGCCCAATGGGCGTCTGCTGGCCGCCATCCACGCGCTGGCCTTCTTCATGGACGGCGCCGGGCTCCACCGCGTCAACTACCGCGACATGGGCACCGAGGAACTGGGCTCCGTCTATGAGTCCCTGCTGGAACTGCATCCGGTGGTGCAGGTCGCGACCCGGCCCTGGAGTTTTGGCTTTGTCGGCGATGACGGCGGCGGCGCGGCGAAGGGGCATGAGCGGAAACTCTCAGGTTCTTACTACACCCCCGACTCGCTGGTGCAGGAGTTGCTGCGCTCCGCGTTGGACCCGGTGATCGAGCAGACCTTGCGCGACAACCCCACCGACCCGCGCGGCGCGTTGTTGCGGTTGAAGGTGCTGGACCCCGCCTGCGGCTCCGGCCACTTTCTTCTGGGCGCCGCTCGCCGCCTGGCGGACGCGCTGGCGCGGCTGGACGCCGAGGGCGACGTGCCGGACGAAGTCCTGCGCCGCCACGCGCTGCGGGAGGTGGTGCGCCGTTGCCTGTTCGGCGTGGACCGCAACCCGCTGTCGGTCGAATTGTGCAAGGCCGCGCTGTGGATCGAGGCGATCGAGCCGGGCAAGCCGCTGACCTTCCTGGACGCGCACATCAAGTGCGGCGACAGCCTGATCGGTGTGACTGACCTGACCGTGCTGCGCGCGGGCATCCCGGACGAGGCGTTCAAGCCGCTGACCGGCGATGACAAGTCCTATGCCTCGGACCTGCGCAAGCGGAACAAATTGGAGCGGGAGAACCCGTCCTTCACGCTGCTGCCCGAGGTGGCGTTACCGCCCAGTCTCGCCGCCGCCATCGCGGCGCTGACCGAGGCGCCGGAGGACTCGGTCGATGACGTGGCGGCCAAGCGCGCCCGGTTGCGGGACGTGCAGCATGGTCCGGCGGGCTGGGATTTACGGGTGGCCTGCGATCTGTGGTGCGCTTCATTCTTCGCGCCCAAGGCCGAGCGGCCGGAGATGCGCGGGCGCGAACTGGTGCCGACCACGGATACGGTGTGGCGGTATCTTCAGGCGCCGTCGTCTGTTTATGGCCCGTTGATCGGCGCGGTGGAGGAATTGCGCACGCGGTTGCGGTTCTTCCACTGGCCGTTGGAGTTTCCGGATGCCTGGGCCGCCGGCGGGTTCGATTGCGTGTTGGGGAACCCGCCGTGGGAGCGGATCAAGCTGCAAGAGCAGGAGTTCTTTGGCTCCCGGCACGCGGCGATAGCAACTGCGTCCAATGCGGCGGCCCGGCGGAGATTGATCGCGGCGCTGGCGCATGGTGACGAGGTAGGGCAGGCGCTGCTTGGTGAATTCGAGGACGCGAAACGGGACGCTGAGGCATCCAGTCAGTTTGTTCGCGGTTCCGGGCGCTTCCCCCTGACGGCGATGGGGGATATTAATACCTATGCGTTGTTCGCTGAAGCATTCTTACGTCTTTCAGGACCGCGTGGGAGGAGCGGTATAATTGTTCCGCAAGGTATCGCCACCGACGACACCACTAAATTATTCTTTTCGTCTTTGTTACGGGAGTGCCGCCTTGCAAGTCTTTATGGGATGGGCGAGGTTCGAGGGTGGTTTCCGTCGACAGATGATCGAAAATCGTTCTGCCTTCTAACATTTGGGCCGACCGGCGCTGTTCCTGAATTTGTTTTTGACATAGGTATGCTCACTGATCTCGCATTGGAAGAACGCCGCGTCCCCTTGCTTGCAGAAGACTTTGATTTGTTAAATCCCAACACTACTGTCCGGAGTTTTCCGAACGAATCACCCATAAATAATTGATCTATAACGGATTTTCGGCGATTTTTGGTGGTGTCGGTTTGAAGTTGGCGG
>JAYVCG010000155.1:0-9710 GCA_043750075.1 Acetobacteraceae bacterium
GACCCAGGGCGAGCACATCGCCGAATGCATCAAATATGTCCGCGACCATGACCACACCACGATCGACGCCACGCCGGAGGCCGAGCAATGGTGGGTGGATGAGGTGATCCGCCATCGCGGCAAGACCAACCGCAACCAGGAATGCACGCCGGGCTATTATAATTTCGAGGGTGAATCGAACCGGCGGCAGGACGGCAATTACAACGGCGGGTTCTTCCAGTACTTCACCCATATGACCGAGGTGAAGAAGGAAATGGAGAAGCATTTCCGGTTTGCGTGAAAACATGTGATCCCCCCGCGAAAGTGCGCGTTTTCGCGGGGGGATCGATACGATCATTCTTCATGGTGATTGGGATCTCGTTATCGCTGAGTGGATGGGACGCTGCCTGTATTTCCCACTTGCTGTGCCATGATGAAGGAGCGTGAAATGGCTCAACCGCTTGTGCCGCCCGAATTGCTTGACCCCGTCGTGGCGTATTTCCAGCCACGGCGCGTGATCGTATTCGGTTCTGTCGCGCGCGGAGACTCTGGGCCGGACAGCGACATAGATCTGCTGGTGGTGCTGGATGATGACGCGCCCAGGGAAAAGCTGACCTACCGTGCGGGAATGGAGGCGCGCCGGTCTTATAAGGAAGCAGCGGATGTGATCCCATGCCGGGAGGACACATACCGGCGTTTCAGCAAAGTCGTCGGCACTCTGCCTTACGCCGCCCGGACCGAGGGTATCGTTGTCTATGAGCGGCGATGACCGCGAACTGGCTCGTGATCGCCGTCTCATGGCATTGCGATGGCTTGCCATGGGCTCCGAAGACCTGCGCGTCGCCCGGCTTTGCCTTGATGCCCTCGAACCATCACCAGTGGCGTCCGCGTATCATTGCCAGCAAGCGGCCGAAAAGCTCATCAAAGGTCTTCTCGTGCTGGCGGACGTGCCCTTCACCAAAACTCACGACCTGGAACGGCTTGGCACACTGGCCGCGCCAGGATACCCGCGGCACGAAGACCTTTTCTCAGCGACTTACCTCTTCACATCCTGGGCGTTCGAGTTCCGCTACCCCGGACCAGACCCCACGATATCGTGCGATCCTGACGAGACCGAGTTGAGGCAAGCCATGACTGTGATTGACCAGCTCGCTGAATGTTTCCACGAACAGATCCAGCCAGAACCGGAGCCATGACAAAGGAAGGCGCTGACCAGAGTTCATCATCATTCCGATGGGGATTCATGCCGCCACCCCCACCCCTCAATAAGGCTCTCCCACGAAAATGAACGTCGTCCCCGTCACGATCGGGGCACTCGCGCCCACGAACGACACGTTGGCGTCCTTCACCTGACGCGACCCCGCGCGCCCCGACGCCTGCAACGCGCCCTCGATGATATGCCAAAGCCCATGGATGCGCCCGGTGCCGAGGCTGCCGCCAAAGGTGTTCAACGGCAGATCACCATCCAGTTCGATCCGCCCGTCCTGGATGAAATCCAGCGCCTCGCCCTCCTTGCAGAACCCATACGATTCAAGCCCATAGATCACCGAGGCCGAGAACCCGTCATAGATCTGCGCCACATCGACGTCTTTCGGAGTGAACCCGGATCGTTCCCAGGTCAGTTTGGCGGAACTGCCGCCGCCCTCCATGTAGCTCGACAGGCTGCCGATGCGGCCGGCGGTCTCGAAATGCAGACGTTGCCCGTAACCCGCGACATAAGCCGGTTTCGGTTTCAGATCCCGCGCCCGCTCCGCCGTGGTCAGCACGATGGCGACCGCGCCTTGCACGGGGATGTCGCAATCGAACAGACAGAACGGATACGCGACCATGCGTGAGGCCAGATAATCCTCGCGCGTCAGCGGCGTGCCGTGAAAATACGCGTGCGGGTTGTGCTGCGTGTGCTTGCGCTGCGTCACCGCGAGGGTCGCCATCTTCTCGCGGTCCTGGCCATGCCGCTCCAGCCAGCGCGTGTAGGCGACCGCCATGCCCTGGCCCGGCCCGCCAAACCCGTATGGTGCCGTGAACTGCGCCGCTCCCGCCGCGTGCGCGCCGGGGAGGTTCTGATAGGTGCCGCGCGGATTGTGCATCGCCCGCCACACCACGGCATATGTGCACACCCCCGCCAGCAGCGCGTTCACCGCCTGCTGCACGGCGCCGCCGATGTTCGTCGTGCCCACCTGGATGTGCCAGGTGAGAGCGGGCAATTTCAGCATCGCCATCATGCAATTGACCGACACGATGGAAATCCCGTCCACCTCCGCGTGCCCGGTCGCGGGCAGTTCGGGATAGGTTGCCAGGCCGTCGATGTCCGCCATCTCCAGCCCGGAATCCGCCACCGCCTCCTTCACCGCCGTCAGCGCATGGGCCGCGAGCGGCATGTCGGCCATCCGGGAAACCTTGGAATAGCCCACGCCGCTGACGGCGATCTTGCACCGGTTGTCCCACATGCGATTTGTCCCCCTTTATGCGGTAACGCGCGCGAGACGAAACTGCGGCAGTGTGATCTCGCCGTTCAGTTTTTCGAAAATCACCTCCACCCGCCGTCCTACTTTAGCCTCGGTATACGGCGCTTCCAGCAGATTGCCGGCGAGCAGCGCGCCAGGCGCCGCGTCCAGTTCCACGACGATGCTGGCATAGGGCACGACGGAGGCGAAACGTTTGTCGCCGGTGTGGTACATGATGGTGTAGGCGTAAATCGCGCCGTCCCCGCGCACGGCCTCGAATTGCAGGTCGATGCCCATGCACCGCACGCAGGTCGCGTAGGGGGGATGCTGGAAATGTCCGCAACTCTGACAGCGTTGCAGTTCCAGGACATTCCGGCGGGCCGCGTCCCAGAATGGCTTCGTCCATTCGTTCGGAACAGGGATCGGCCGGGTCACCTTGCTCCAGTCGCTCATGGCCCTCGCCTCGTGGGTGGTGTGGGCTTTATGCCCCTGTTCGGGGCTCAGGTCCAAGGGCCATCGCGTTCCGGGCGGCGGAGAGGCCTCCTGGCACGTTCCAACGCTTTCCCGGCATCGCCGCCTGCTTCACCGCGGAGGGCGCGGAGGGTGGAAGGACGCGGAGAGCATGCCCGCGCCGCGGGAGCGGCTCCCTCTCCGTGTCCTCCCGGTCTCCGTTTCCTCCGTGATGGGGCGAGCCTGGCGATCGGCACGGGCCGTGACCACAGGGCTGATCCGGCCAGCGGCACGATCCCTCACGTATCGAAACGGCTCAGCAGCGCCTGCCGGATGCGCCGCCACAGCATCGTGCCAATGGGCTCCCACGCATGATCGAACCGCACGAAAACACGCGCCCCAAACCCCGCCTTCGCGACCGCGGGATCGTCCGGCAAGGCGATATCGAACTGAAAGTACCGCTCAAACGTCCGCAGTCCCTTCTGGTCGCGGGGATCGACGGCAATCCAGCCGCCATTGGCGCTGGACAAGGCCGGACCAGGCAGCGTGTCACGCCCTGACGGCACGGCGCGGATCAGGGAAGACACAAGGTCCGTATGCCGGTCCGCGAGACGAACGGAAACGCTTCGCAGCCGCTCCCGCACCAGGCCAATGTCGGATTGCGGCACGACGACGCGGGCGATCCGCCCAGAGGCTGGGGTGACATGGGCGACGGCCTCGCCTTCCTTGACGAAGCGGCCTTCCATGTCCTCTCCGGGACGCACGGCGTGGAAGACGCCCGCGGCGGGGGCGGTGATGGTGTGGCGGGCGATCCGCGCGCGTTCACGCGTGAGCGCCGCCTGTTCCTGCGTCAGTTCGAAGCGCGTGACCTCGGCCTTGACGCGGTCCGTCACCCATTCCGCGGCCTGGCGGGCCGTGAGTTCGTCCACCCGCGCCGCCATGACCCGGACCTTCGCCTCGGCGATGGGATGTTCCAGGGTGAACAGCGCCTGGCCTTTTTCCACCCTGTCTCCTGGGTGTGCCAGGAGGGCGCGCACGAACCCGTCCGCTCCGGCCCGCGCCACGGCTTCCTCCGGCACCCAGATCAGGCCCTCGGCCGTGGTGTGCAGCGGGGCGGGCACGGCGAGCAGCAGCAGCGCCAAACACGCGATCCCGCCGAAGGTCAGGCCCGCCGCGCGAAACCGGCGGCCCTGGTACAAGGGCCCCGTCGCCACGCGCCATAACGCCTTCGCCAACGGCCAGACCAGGCTGGTGGTGATGCTGACAACGGCGGCGGCGACGCCAAGGATGAAGAACTGCGAGGCCACGAACACCGAGACCCCCGCCATCACCACCATGCGGTAGCACCAGGCCAGCGGCGTGTACACCAGCATCACCGCGCGTTCGTAAGGCGAGGCGGAGAAGCCGCTCAGGCCGCGCACGCCGAACACATGGCGGTTCATCAGATACCCCAGATACCGCGTGCCGCGCTGTGCCAGGTTGGGCACCTCCAGCACGTCCGCCAGCACGTAATACCCATCGAACCGCAGCAACGGATTGCCGTTGACCAGCAGGGTCGAGACGCCGCCGATCAGCATGACGTTGAAGGCGATGGCGCGGACCAGGCCGGGCTCCACCGCGGCCCAGACGAGGGAGGCGGCGGCGGCGAGGGCGAGTTCCACCGCGATGCCCGCCGCCGCGACTCCCGCCCGCCGCCACTTGCCGGGCACCGCCGCCGAGGCGCTGGCGTCCACATACGGGACCGGGAACAGCACGAGCAGCATGACCCCCATCTCGCGCACCTCGCACCCCAGGGCTTTGGCCGCGTAACCGTGGCCGAGTTCGTGCAGCGCCTTCATGACCGGGTAGCACAGCGCCAGGGCCAGCAATCCCTCCGCCGCCATCACGCGATCGACGACGTTTTCGCTCAGTTCGGTCCAGTGATGCGCGGCGGTCAGCCCGCCCAGGGCCAGCAGTGCCAGCCACAGCAGCAGGCCGCACCAGCCCAAAAACGGCCAGACCAGCGGCAGCGTGCGGGTGAGGAAGGCATCCGGGTCGATCAGCGGCAGGCGTATCGACAGCGGCGAGCGCAGATTGCCCACCCAGATCGCGCGGGCCATGCGGTCGCGGCGGGACAGCAACTCGACCGCGTCGGGCGGGATGCCGCCCGCGAGCAGATCGGCGCCGTGCAGTTGCATCAGTAACTGGATCACCGCTTCCTGGCCGGGCGCCTCGGAGTCCATCTCCGCGACCAGTTCCTGCCAGATGGCGTCCACGGTGCGGCGTCCGTCCATGCGCACGGCGAACAAATACGCCGCCGGGGTCACGCGATGCACCCGCCCGGACAGCGGATCATGCAGGGCGTACCACACCTGCCGCCCATAGCGATGCCGCGCGGCCTTCACATGCTGCGACAAGCCGGGCTTCAGGCTGGCGACGCGGTACCAGTTCTGCGCGAAGAACGTCCGCGCCATTCAGGGCGTCCAGGCCCAGATTTGCATCCGCAGCCAGTCCATCAGGCCGCGCGTCCACACCCAGGCGAACGAGCGGTCGGTGATCGCGATCTTGCCCACCCCCTCCATGCCAGGCCGCAGATTGCCGGGCACCCCTTCCAGCGTGCCCTCGACGCGGAAGGTGTTGCGCCCGCCGTCGATCTCGGCCACCGAGGTGATGCGTTGGACCGTGAAATCCACCGTGCTGTCCGCCTGACCGTGCAACAGCAGCCGTCCGCGCTGGCCCGCCTCGACGAAGCGGATGTCGCGCTCATCCAGGCGGACGATGACGCGGTAATCGTCGAGTGGCGCCACCTCGAACAGCACCTTGCCGGTTTCCACCGGGGCGCCGATGGATTGCGACAAATCGCCCGATACCACCAGCCCATCAATCGGCGCCACGATCCGCGTCCGCGCCAGCTTCTCCTGGGCCAAAGCAATCTGCGCCTCGGTCTGCCGCGCCTGCGCCTCCAACTGGCCGCCAACGGCGGGGTCGTGTTTGGCCAGCGCCTCGCGCAGCTTCAGGGTCAGGCGGTCCCGCTCGCCGCGCCACTTCGCCAGTTCGAGCTGAAGATCCTTGTCGTCGAGGGTGGCCAGCACGTCGCCCGCCCGCACCCGGTCGCCCGCGTGGACCGGCGCGGTGGCGATGAAACCCTCGAATGGCGCGGGCACCGCCCGTTGCACGCGGCCTTCCAGCACCGCCTTGGCGGAGACGCGGAACGTGGCCGGGACCAAAAGCGCGGCGGCGACCGCTATCGTGGCGAGCCCCCCCGCCAGCTTCCAGCCCAAATGGCGGGGGCCAATGAGGGCGGCGGTGAGGGTCTGGGCGCCATCCATGATCCGGCCCGACACCATCCGCCGCGCGCGGCGCTTGCCGTCCAGGATCGGACCGAGCAACGCGGCGGCGGCCTCGCCAAGCCGGATCGCGCCATCGGGAGGCGCCGTGTCATGCATCAGCATGATGGCGCCCACCGGTCCCCGATCGCTCAGCAGCGGGAAGGTGGTGAAGGCGCCGACGGTATCGCACAACGCGCCAAGCGTTTCATGCGCGGCCTGAATACGTACCGCGCCGCCGTCCATGGGCGGCAGGCGCAGGGTGACGCGCTGATCCATCGCCTCGTCCATCGCCGCCTCGATCGCGCGCGTCATGGCCGTTTTGCGTTTGAACCAGGCGGTATGCGACAGCGCCAGCAGCCGCGTGCCCTTGCCGGAATCCAGGCCCAGGGCGGCGCGGGAGGCGCCGAGGCGGGTGGCCAGTTCATTGACCAGCGCCATCGCGGCGGCGTCCAGCCGCTCGTGCTCATTGACCACCGCCACCAGATCGAGCGCCGCCGCCGCCTGGGTCACGCGCTGGCGTTCGCGGCCGATCAGGTCGCGCATGGTCGCGGCTTCGAGCCAGCCGATGCCCCAGTGCAACCGGCGCAGCATGGCCCGTGTGTCGTCCTCGGATCGCGGCCGCAGGTCCAGCAGCACGGCCCCGGCCGGGCGGTCGCCATCGCCCAGAAATGGATAAGCGACATGCAGGCCGGTGGCGCCGCTTTCGTGCGGCGGGCGCAGCACGACGGGTTCGCCCGACGCCACGCACGCCTCCGCCGCTTCCTTCAGGAAACTCAAATCCTGCGAGCTGTCGGGCCAGACCGCGGCCGGGGCGAAGGGCTGACCGGGACGGGCCGCCAGCAGCATCGCGCCCTCCACCCCGTCCAGGGCGCGGCATTGCAGGGCGAGCCAGTTACGGTACAGCGCCTCGGTCGAGCCCGCGACAGCGAACGCCGCCCACAGCCGGGCATCGGTATCGCGGCCCGCCTCCGCTGAAAATCCCGCGAGCCCTGAAACGATCTGGTCCATGCCGCCGTTCTCCCGTCAGTGCCTCTGTTCAGCGCGGATGGTGTGTCACCGCAGCACGCCGTGGCGCTGCTCGTGGTCGTTGATCAGTTTGGTCAGCATTTCCTGCAACCGCTTGGCCGCGTAGGGACTGAGGATGATGCGGTGTTCCAGTTGCACCTCCAGGTCGCGCTCGCCGCGGTCCCAGGTTTTGTTGACGCCGAAATTGATGACGACCTCCTCGTGGGTGCTCGTCGCGTTGCAGACGTTGCAATAGGTGCTTTTGATGTTGGCGGTGTCGAAGCGCACCTTCTGCTGAGGCGGCTCGCTGTTCACGGCGGGATCAGGGGGAGGGGGGGCGTCACTCATGGCGTGTTCCGGTTCCTCGGGTCAGGCGGCCGTGCCGCCAAGCAGGCGGGCACGGGCGGCGCGGGTTGCATTGATCGTGGTCAGGTTGGTCGAGAGAAGATCGGTCGAGAGCAAATCCGCGGCGACGGCATCCCCGGACAATGCGGCGAAGCTGAGGCTGAGCGGCGCCGCCACCGGCCGCGCCAGGATGCGCCCATCCGTTCCATCCGCACCAGGACGCGACGCGAGCGTCCGTCCGTTCAGCGTCACCCCCGCGAGGTCCACCACCAGAATGGTCCCTGGCCGCGTGGTGCCCGCCACGGTGAAGTCGAACAACGCCAGCACGGTGGCGGTCCCACCCGCCGCGCCTGGGTTCAGCGTCACCGAGACCAGGCCATTCGCCACCGCTCCGGCGTTGACGATCAGGCCCGACGCCGGATCGGCCCGCACGGCGGTCAGATCGAGCAGGGCCGGGTCGAAACGCAGATCGATCCGCCCGCCGGACACCACCACGCTCTGGTTGAGCGTGACCGGCACCGTGACGCTTCCCCCCACCACCGCCGACAGAGTGACGGGCGCGGAAACAAACGGCACGGCGGAAGCGAAGGTCAGCGTGATCCCCGGCGGGATGGCGGGCGCCGTGGCGCTGACCGTGCCCGCCAGCGCGGCGTCGGCGGCGGTGATCGCGCCGTCCTTGTCGAGATCGGCGACCACCGCGGGCGCCACACCCCGCCATGCCGCGAAGCCGCTGTCCGCGCCGCCCACGACGCGCAGGATACGGGTCCGGTCGGCGGCGGTGTACGCCCCGTCGCCATCCGCGTCCCCCACATACCCCACCACATGCAATCCCGCCGTCTCCGGCAGCGCCTGGGCGATGCCGTTGACCGAGGCGACGTTCAGGGTCAGCACCTCCGTCGCGCCATAGGCGGCGCTGGCGGGCACCGATCCGCTCAGCGAGACCAGCGCCACGTCCCCCGCCGCGATGGGCGTTGGCGAGCGCACGGTGATCTCCGCCTGGACGCGGCCATCGGCGCGGGCGCTGGTGGTGAAACCGATGCTGGCCCCGGCGGGCAGTCCCGCCCCGGCCGAGGCGCCGGTCAGCGACAGCAGCGCCGGGTCGAACGCGGCGGTGAACACGAGGCTGGTGGCCGTGCCGTCGCTGGTGAAGGTCACTGGCAACCCGGACACCACCTGGCCCGGCCCGCGCATGAGGCCCGGCATGGACAGCGCGTCCACGGTGGGGCGCACCGCGAAGCTGGCCGTCAGATCGTCGCCGCCCGTGCCATCCGCGTTGCCGTCGATCAGACGGCCGCGTTTGTCTCCCGTGGCGGCGCCGATCGTCGCGCGATAACTCGTGTTTCGCGTCAGCCCGCCCTCGGCGATGAACCGGAACCCGGCGCCATCCGGGTCTGCCACGATCGAGCCGGACACAACTCCCGTCACATCCCCGATCACGGCGAAGGAGGGCGCCTCCCTGGCCGTGCTGTCGGACCGCTGCCTCAGCCCCGCGAACTCCAGCACGCCGTTGAACCGCGCGTGGAAACCGTTGGCCTCCGCCGTCAGGCTGGTGGCGGTGAACGAGTCGGCGCTCGCCACGATGCTGACGGGAGGCGCCGCGAACGGACCATATCCGTTGGTGAGCGCGAGCGCGGTGACCTGATACGTGCCCGGTCCGGTGAACCTGTGGCTCGCCTGGACCGCCGTGCCCGGCACCGTTTGCGCCGGGCCGCCATCGCCCCAGGTGACGGCCCAGGAGGTGACGGTGGCGCCTGGAGCCGCCGCCGCGGCATCCAGCGCGACATAGGTATCAGTGCCCGCGATCGCCGTGCCGGGACCGCTGACGGTCAGCACCGGCGCGGTCGGCGTCACGTCGATGCTGAAGCCGCGCCGCGCGCTCAGCCCGCCCGGATCGGTGATCGCGACCACCACATCGGCGTGCGACGGCGCGGCGGGCGCGGTCCAGGCGAACTGGCCGGAGACCGGGTCCACCGCCGCGCCCGCTGGTCCGCTGACCAGTGCGAACCGTATCTCCGTGCGGTCCGGATCGCTGCCGGTCAGGCGGAACGACACCGCCTGATTCTCCCGCGTGACGACATTCGCGACCGGGTCCAGCACAGGCGGCTCGCCCATGTCGTTGGAGGTCCAGTGCGCGATGGTTTCCGGGTGCGTGGCGATTTCCAGCAGCAGCGCCGCGCGG
>JAYVCG010000156.1:0-7320 GCA_043750075.1 Acetobacteraceae bacterium
CTGCCGGAACAGGCGCGGCCCTTGTTCACCCGCCCGGTCGTCGCCATCCACCCCGGCGCCGGCAACATCACCAAGCAATGGCCCGAAGCCCACATGGCCGATCTCATCGCCCTGCTGATCGAGCGCAACGATGTCGCGGTGCTGCTGATCGGCGGCGAGGATGACAGGGACATCGCCGCCTCCATCCTGGAGCGCGTCGCGCGTTCTGGCCGCGTCGCCCCTGGCCGCATCGCCTCGGCCGTGGGCGCGGTGACGCTGCGCGATCTCCCGCGCCTGCTGGCCGCCTGCGCGCTGTATGTCGGCAATGACAGCGGACCCAAGCACATCGCCGCCGCCATGGGCGTGCCGACGATCGGCATCCATTCCGGCGTGGTCGATCCCGGCGAGTGGGCGCCGATGGGGGAACGCACCGTCGCCCTGTACCGGAACATGAGCTGCTCGCCCTGCTACCTGGCCAAGGCCGATGATTGTCCGCGCGGACTGGCCTGCATCCGCCTGCTGGAACCCGCTTTGGTCCACCGCATGGCGGAAACCTTCCTGGCCCGCCCGGTCGGTCCCGCCGCGTCCCGTGCCGCCGTCCCCGCTCTCGCGCTGACCAGCGGCGTTCCCCGGCTGGATGTCACCAAAGCGGATGTGCCCAGAGCGGATGTGCCCAGAGCGGGTCTTTCCTCCTCCGGCGCCGCCGCGCCCGCCACATCCCTGGCCATCAGCCAGCCCAGGGGCAGCCGCCGCGTTCAGATCATGGAGGGTGAATGAACCAGGGGGAAAGCGTGACCGGCGCCGCGTTGCTGGCGCTGGCGGCCGGGCTCGCCACGCGCGCGGCGGAGGTGATCCTGGCGGTCCGGGCGCGCGGCTTCGCTGTCGCGCGCAAGGCGGATCAGTCCGCGGTCACGGAGGCGGATCAGGCCGCCGAGGCGCTGATCACCGCCGGTCTGCGCGCGGCGGCGCCGGAGATCCCCGTCATCGCCGAGGAAGCCGTCTCCGGCGGCGGTGTTTTCGCGGCGTCTCCGTGTTTCTGGCTGGTGGACCCGCTGGACGGCACGCGGGAATTCGTCGAGGGCAGCGATGATTTCGCCGTCAACATCGGCCTTGTGCGCGAGGGGCGTGTCGTACTGGGCGTGGTCGCGGTGCCGGCGACGGGGGAACTGTTCGGCGGCATTGTCGGGCAAGGCGCCTGGAAGCGGCACAATGGCGTCGAGACACCGGTGCGCGCCCGCGCCGTTCCCGCCGAGGGCCTGACCGTGCTCGCCAGCCGTCATCACGGCGATACCGCGCGGCTGGATGCCTTCCTCGCCGGACGGGTGGTGGCGAGGACGGTGAATTTCGGCTCCAGCCTGAAGTTCTGCCGCCTGGCGGAGGGGATCGCCGATCTTTACCCCCGCTTCGGGCGGACGATGGAATGGGATACCGCGGCGCCACAGGCGGTGCTGGAGGCGGCGGGGGGCACGGTGCATACCTTGGAGGGGAAGCCGCTGCTGTATGGTAAGCCGGGGTGGGACAATCCGCATTTCGTCTGTACTGGGCTGGCGGGGTGAGGGGCCCCTACCCCAATGCCGGTCCCCGGTTGACATAAGGGCACGGGTTTCCGTCAGAGGCAGACGCGGCGTTTTGGCGGAGGAAGCAAGAAAGAAAGCATGCAATCCTGGGAGTTCTCAGAGACCCAGAGCCATTCGGCCATGCCTGCCTGGTCCGTGTGGGGAAAAAACCGCTTTTTCAACACAGAGTTTGAAGGCGAGGCCACGGAGCACACAGAGCCCCGCCGCCCGCGCGAAGCGCCCTGACACGCGCCGCGTACTCGCATCGAGGAAGCGGGACACGGGCGAAACCTCCACGCTCTGTGAAATCCGTGGAATCGTCTTTGAAATCTGTGTTGAAAAAGCGGTCTCTCCATTCCCCGGACAAGGAAAGCGAGGCCAAACGGACCCTCGCGGGTTCCCTGGGGACGTGATCGCGTGCTTCCTCTGATTATCGTGAAAACAGCCCTCCGGGCGGACGGCACATGATACCACGGCACCCTTGCTTCTCTGGGCCTCTGGGTCTCTGGGCTCTCCCAAGATGAATCCTTACTGAACCAGATCACGGTTTCCGCCCCATCCAGACGCGCCCCATCCAGACGCGCCCCATCCAGACGCGCCCCATCCAGACGCGTACGAAGCGCGGGCGCTGGCGCGAGGCCTTGCCGCCCCCAAAAGTTGACTTACATCCCACTGTCCGGTCATCTGAGAGCCGGTTAAAAAAATGGTAACGGTCCCATGCTACTCGTGATCGACGCGGGCAACACCAACATCGTTTTCGCGGTGCGTGATGAAAACGGCTGGGCCGGGACGTGGCGGATCAGGACCGATCCGCAGCGTACCTCCGACGAGTACGCCGTCTGGCTGCTGGCGCTTCTGGGCCATGTCGGCTTGCGCAAGGAGGATGTGTCGCGCGCCGTCATCGGCACCGTCGTCCCCGCCGCGCTCTATCATCTGCGCCGCCTGTGCCGGGAGTGGTTCGCGGTGGAGCCGCTGGTGGCCCGCGCCTCGCTCGACTGGGGGTTCGAGATCAAGGTCGATCAGCCGAACGAGGTGGGGGCGGATCGTTTGTTGAACGCGCTCGCCGGGCATCGCAATTTTGGCGGGCCGCTGATCGTGGTGGATTTCGGCACCGCCACGACGTTCGACGTGGTCAATCAGGATGGCGCCTACCTGGGCGGCGTGATCGCCCCCGGCGTCAATTTATCGCTGGAGGCGTTGCATCAGGCCGCCGCGCGCCTGCCCAGGATTGGGATTGGACGGCCGCGGTCGGTGATTGGGACGGCGACGGTGCCCGCGATGCAGTCCGGCGTGTACTGGGGCTACATTGGCCTGATCGAGGGGCTGATCGCCCGGATCAAGGCCGAGTATGGCGGGCCGATGAAAGTGGTCGCGACGGGTGGTCTCGCGCCGTTGTTTTCCGAGGGCACGATGCAGATTCAGCATATCGAGCCTGATCTGACGTTGGATGGTCTGCGTATACTGGCGGAGCGGAACCCGGTGCCGGTGATGCCGCGGGAGCGGACGCGGATGATCGACATGGAGTAAGCGCGAGGAGTGAGCGCCGGAGTTTCGGCCCAGGTTCCGCGCCGTGCCCTGACACGCTTCGCATGATGGGCGGTGACCCTGGCCTTATACCGGCTCCATACCCTTTGCCGTCATCCTCCGGCTCGTCCGGAGGATCTGCACCAGCACGGTGCCGCGACAGATCCCCCGGTCGAGCCGGGGGATGACGGCATGAGCCAGCCGGGGGCATGACGGGAAAAGGCAACGGTCAGCCTTTAAGCGCCCTGGCCTTCCTTCCCTTGGCCTCCCCTGTCCATCGCCACCCATGTCTTGTATCTGGACCATCACACCCAATTTTGGCAATCAACGTCACCCATCACCTTATATCTGCGCGCCTGTCACAAGAGGTAACAACAAAACCCCATGGACCTTGACACCGAAGACCTGTCCTTCCTGCCCCTGGGCGGGACGGGCGAGATCGGCATGAATCTCAATCTCTATCGCTGCCAGGGCAAATGGCTCGCGATCGATTGCGGGATCGGCTTTGGCGGCGCGGCGCATCCCGAAGTGGATGTGATGATGGCCGATCCCGGCTTCATCGCCAGCCGCCGCGACCAACTGCTTGGCCTCATCATCACCCACGCGCACGAGGATCACATCGGCGCTGTTGCCTGGCTGTGGCCGCAATTGCGCTGCCCGGTCTACGCCACACCCTTCGCCGCCGCCGTGCTGAAACGCAAACTCGGCGAGGCGGGGCTGCTGAACCAGGTGAAAGTCCACGTCGTCCAGCCAGGCGGCGAGATTAATCTGAAGCCTTTCGCCATCCGCCTGATCCGCATGGCGCACTCCATCCCGGAAGCACAGGCCCTGGCGATCGACACGCCCTATGGCACGGTGCTGCACACGGGCGACTGGAAACTTGACCCGACCCCGATGCTTGGCCCGCCCTCGGATGAGCTGGCGCTGGCCGAACTGACCAAAAAGCCCGTGCTGGCGATGATCTGCGATTCGACCAACGCCATGGTCGAGGGCCATTCAGGCAGCGAGAAGGATGTCAGCCAGGTGCTGACCGCGCTGATCCGCGGCCTGCGCGGGCGCGTCGCCGTCACCTGCTTCGCCAGCAATGTCGCGCGCATGGAATCCATCGCCCGCGCCGCCGCCGCCGCCGGACGCAGCACCGTGCTCGTGGGCCGCAGCCTGCGCAACATCGACGCGGCGGCGCGCGAATGCGGTTATCTCCGCTCCCTGCCGCCTTTCCTGCGGGAGGACGACGCCGACGACCTGCCCGACGACAATGTGCTGATCCTGATCACCGGCAGCCAGGGCGAACCCCGCAGCGCCCTGTCCCGCGTCGCCATGGACACCCATCCCCGCATCGCTTTGGGCGAGGGCGACACGGTGATCTTCTCCTCCCGCGTCATCCCCGGCAATGAACGCGCGATCGGCCTGGTGCAGGACAGCCTCGTCCGCCGCGGCGTCACCGTGATGACCGACGAGGATCACGCGGTCCATGTGTCCGGCCATCCCGCCCGCGACGAGCTGCGCCGCCTCTACCGTCTGGTGAAGCCGAAATACGCCGTGCCCGTGCATGGCGAATGGCGCCACCTGACGGCCCATGCGGCATTGGCGAAGGAGGAAGGCGCGATCCCCATCCTGCTGGAGGACGGCGACATCCTCAACCTCGCCCCCGGCACGGTGGAGATCGTGGACAGCGCCCCCGTCGGCCGCCTCGTGCTGGACGAGAATCGTCTGATCCCGATGAAGGGCGAGGTCATGAACGCCCGCCGCCGCCTGCTGTACAACGGCGTCGTGCTGGCGAGCTTCGCGGTGGATGAGGACGGGACCGTGATCGGTCAGCCCAAACTGACCGCCCCCGGCCTGCTTGACGCCGACGACCCGGAAACGCCGCGGGTGATCCGCGATTTCAGCGATGCCCTCGCGAGCTTGCCGGTGGCGACCCGCCGCGACGATGCGGCGCTGGGGGAAGCCGCCCGCACCGCGCTGCGCCGCGCGGTCAGCAAACGGCTGAAAAAACGGCCCCAGGTCGATGTGCATCTGCTGCGCGTCTGACATTTCTCTCCTCCACGGTCTGGCCGCGCAGGCATCAGGATAAGGCCGCGGGGGAGATGGATGTTCGCTTTTCACCGTCATCCCCCGGCTCGACCGGGGGATCTGTACAAGCACCGTGCCGCGACAGATCCGGTCGAGCCGGGGGATGACGGTTTGGGAAAATACCACCCATGCCCCGGCCTGATACTGATGCCCGTGCGGCCGGGCCGGGGGATGACGAGGACAAGCCGGGGAATGATTGAGGATGGGTAAACACCAAGGGCGGCTGGCATGATGCCAGGGTGGCGATGAACTGGGTCTCCGCCCTGGTGCTGTACATCGTCATCTGGTGGCTGGCGCTGTTCGCCGTACTGCCGGTTGGCACCCATCCGGCCGAGCAGCCGGACGCATCCTCCGGCTGGCGCGGCACACCTGTGAATCTCCGGCCCTGGATGAAGGTGGGCCTGACGACGGTGGTGGCGGCGGTGGTCTGGCTGCTGGCGTATGGCGTGATCGAAAGCGGCTGGATCAGCTTCCGCGAGGGGATGTTCGCCGCGCCGCGCGACTGAGGGACACACAAGGCCCCAAAACTCTACAACCGCCTCTGCCAGACGAGGGAATGTTCTCCCCAGCCTGGCGGGCGGTTGCCGTTTTCTCCCCAAACCTGGCCCTCGGAAGCTCAGGCTTGGGCCATCGCCGTGTTAGCTAAAAGCAATACACTTGTCACCTCCTTTCATACGAAATTTCTTCGAAATCGCATGCATTGTTTCGTCAAAATATTGTGCGGTGCACAATTATCGCGTATCCTTACAGCGGTCATCAGTCCCGGACAGCGAACTTCCAAAACAGCCGCCCTTGCCCGGAAACCGCCGCCATGGGAACCATTCTGCTTCATCCCTCCGATCCGTCTTCATGGCCCGCCGGAAAACGCCCTTCCCTTCCCGGCGGGCGGTCCATTCCCCCGCGGCGGCGGTGTGACAAGCGCCGCGACACCGCTTAGGGTCCGCGCCGCGAACAGAGGAGCCAAGCCACCGATGCGCCTGACCCAGGGCTTCCTGCCGACGATCAAGGAGACGCCAAGCGAGGCACAGATCGCCTCGCACCGTCTGATGCTGCGCGCCGGCCTCGTGCGCCAGACCTCGGCGGGCATCTACGCCTGGCTGCCATTGGGATTGCGCGTGCTGCGCCACATCGAGCGCATCGTGCGCGAGGAACAGGATGCCGCCGGCGCGCGGGAACTGCTGATGCCGACCATCCAGCCCGCCGAACTGTGGCGCGAGAGCGGCCGTTACGACGATTACGGCAAGGAGATGCTGCGCATCGTGGACCGCCACGGGCGCGACATGCTCTACGGCCCGACCAATGAGGAGATGATCACCGATCTGTTCCGCCAGTCGGTGCGCAGCTATCGCGATCTGCCCCAGATCCTCTATCACATCCAATGGAAATTCCGTGACGAGGTGCGCCCGCGCTTTGGCGTGATGCGCGGCCGGGAATTCCTGATGAAGGACGCTTATTCCTTCGACATCGACCAGGCCGCGGCCGTGCTGAGCTACCGCAAGATGATGCTCGCCTACATGCGCACTTTCCAGCGGCTTGGCCTGAAGGCGATCCCAATGGAGGCCGACACCGGCCCGATCGGCGGCGACCTGAGCCATGAGTTCATCATCCTCGCTCCCACCGGCGAAAGTCAGGTGTTCTACGACGCCGCCTTCGAGGAAATCGATTACGGCGCGCGCGGCGCGGGCGGGTTCAGTCATACCAGCGCCGCCGATCTGGAGCGGTTCTTCCACGCCATGACATCCGTGTACGCCGCGACCGACGAGAAGCATGACACCGCCAAATGGGACGCCCTGGCGCCGGAGCGCCGCCGGGAGGGCAGGGGCATCGAGGTCGGCCACATCTTCTATTTCGGCACCAAATACACCAGGGCGATGAACGCCACCGTCGCCGGCCCGGACGGGAAACAGATTCACCCCGAAATGGGCAGTTATGGCATCGGCGTCTCCCGCCTCGTCGGCGCGGTGATCGAGGCGAGCCATGATGACGCGGGCATCATCTGGCCCGACGCCATCGCCCCGTTCCGTGCCGCGATCCTGAACCTGAAGGTGGGAGACGCGGCCTGTGACGCGCTGTGCGAGGCATTGTACGCGAAGCTTGGCGCCGAGGCTCTGTATGACGACCGCCCGGACCGGGCCGGGGTGAAGTTCAACGACGCCGATCTGATGGGGCATCCGTGGCAGGTGATCGT
>JAYVCG010000157.1:0-2602 GCA_043750075.1 Acetobacteraceae bacterium
CCGCGGACGGTTGCGTTTCGACGCCGGCAGCGGAACGTTCCTGCCTGGAGAGTCCATGGCGGCGGAATGCTCCGTTGGCGCCTGCGCGGGGGAGTTCGCACTCGCCGCCTGTCTGGCGGATGGGCATCGCGCGGGCGGCGGCGCGCCCAGAACGTTCCAGATCACGGGCGAACCGGCGCGCGGCGCCGCGTCGCCACCCGCGGCCGGTCCCGTCCATGGCAGGGCCTTCGTCGATTTTCAAAACGATGTCACCACGAAAGACCTCGCCCTCGCCACACGGGAAGGCTTCCGTTCGATCGAGCACGTCAAACGCTACACCACCACCGGCATGGCGACGGACCAGGGGAAAACCTCCAACCTGAACGCCCTGGCCTCGGTCGCGGCATTGACCGGGCGGACGATGCCGGAGACCGGCCTGACCACGTTCCGCCCGCCCAGTACGCCGGTCACCTTCGGCGCTTTCGCGGGCACGGCGCGCGGCGCTCTGTTCGACCCGGTGCGCCGCACCCCGATCGACGGCCAGGACGCGGTGTTCGAGGATGTCGGCGCCTGGAAACGCGCGCGTTATTTTCCGCGGCCCGGTGAGACCATGGCGCGGGCGGTGGCGCGCGAATGTCTCGCGGTCCGCAACGATGCGGGAATGCTCGACGCCTCCACACTGGGTAAGATCGAGGTGGTGGGACCGGATGCCGCCGCCTTCCTCAATCGCCTTTACACCGGGGATTTTTCGCGTCTGCCACCGGGCCGCTGCAAATACGGCGTGCTTCTGGGCGAGGATGGTTTCATCCGCGACGATGGCGTCATCGCCCGCCTGGCGCCGGACCGGTTTCATGTCACCACCACGACCGGCGGCGCCGCCTCGGTGCTGCATCACATGGAGGATTACCTCCAGACCGAATTTTCCCCCTTACGCGTCTGGCTCACCTCCACCACCGAACACTGGGCTTGCATCGCGGTGCAAGGACCGCGCGCGGCGGAAATGCTGGCGCCGTTCCTGCACGATATCGATCTGGCCACGATGCCGCACATGAGCGTGCGCGAGGGCCGTTTCCTGAACGCGCCGGTCCGGCTGTTCCGCGTCAGCTTCACGGGGGAACAAGGGTTCGAAATCAACCTCCCCGCCCGCTTCGCCCGTGCCGCCTGGGACACGCTGCGCGCAGCCGGTGTCACCCGTTACGGCACCGAGGCGATGCACGTCCTGCGCGCCGAGAAAGGCTTCATTCTCATCGGCCAGGAAACCGATGGCACGGTCATTCCGGACGATCTCGGTCTCGGCTGGACCATCGCGCGGAACAAGCCGGATTTCGTGGGCAAACGCTCGCTCACGCGATCCGCCATGACGCGGGAAGACCGGAAGCACCTGGTGGGTCTGCTGACCGCCGATCCTGGCATCGTGCTGGAGGAAGGCGCTCAGGTGACCCAGGACGGCGCGGTGTCTCTGGGACATGTGACCTCGGCGTATCACAGCGCGGCGTTGGGCCGGTCGATCGCGCTGGCGCTTGTCTCCGGCGGGCGGGGAAGGATCGGCGCGCCGTTGCTCGTGCCAATGCCGGGTGGCGCCATTCCCGTCACCGTGACCGGACCCGTCTTCCATGATCGCGGCGGGAAGCGGATGACCGGAATGATCCCTGGGGCGATCACCATGGCGCGTGCCTGGGCCACGGTTCCGCATGGTGATGAAAACGAAACAGCAATGACATCACGAAGACACGAAGACACAAAATTACCAGAGCAAAACGTCATGGGGCGGGGAGAGGAGGTGCCCGGAGCCACGCTGAGACTGGCTTCCCCCATCGCCAAATTCAACGTGCGGAGCCAGGCGCCGCTCGCGCCCGTCCTGCGCGCGGCCGTGCATGAGGATCATGCCGTGTTGTGGCTCGGGCCTGATGAATATCTGGTGCTCGCGCGGGAAATGCCTGTCATGGCGGCGGCGTCCGTTGTCGATGTCTCGGACCGCACCGTGGGGATCATCCTGGAGGGAGCCCGCGCGGCCTGGTGTCTGAACGCGTTCTGCGCGCTCGACCTGGAGAGGTTTTCCGTGGGCGCCTGCACCCGCGCGTTACTGGGCAAAGTGGAAATCATTCTGTGGCGGCGGGCGGAAGGGACGTTTCATATCGAGACCGGACGTTCTTTCGTTCCCCACGTCCTGTCCTGTCTTGAGGAAGCCCGGCGCGAGTTGCGTTGCCAGAACAGTGATCAAAGCACTTCCCGGTCAGGTTGAGGCAACCCTGCTTCCCTTCAACCGTCATGGCCTGGCTCGACCCTACAAGATGCCATATGGATAAGGTCAAAATCCGTGCTTTCCATGACCTGGCGAATGCTGCCCGGCATGGCGGATTTTGAGTTTCCTCCCCATCCCAAAAAAGATGTGTGCATCTTGCAGGGCGCCACCTGGCACCGTTTTCACCAGCGGCGCGGGTGGAAACGATGCTGAAGACAATCCGTTTCCAGCCCCTGCCCTGAGTCTCAGTTCATCCCGAGCACGTCCATCATCGAATACAGCCCAGGCTTCTTGTCCATGGCCCAGAGTGCCGCCAGCACGGCGCCGCTCGCGAAGGCGCGGCGGTCGAAGGCGCGGTGGGTGAGCGCGATGTGCTCGGTG
>JAYVCG010000158.1:0-3902 GCA_043750075.1 Acetobacteraceae bacterium
GGCGCTCATGCGCTCGCGCGAGACATCGCCATACGCCAGCGTGTTATAGGCGGTGAACTGCAACGACCGCAGGAACCCGCCCACCAGCAGCACGCCATAGATCGCCGCCGCGGGCCAGGTGGGCCGGAACGCGGCGCACAGCGCCAGCATCACGCCCGAGATCACGCCGTTCCAGACCAGCGTGTCGCGGAAGCCGAACAGCCGCAGCGCGGTGCGCGCCGCCGGTTTCATGCACAAGGCGCCCGCCGAACTGGCGAAGGTGATCAGCCCGCTCTCGACCGCGGCCATGCCGAAGCCCACCTGCATCATCATCGGCAGCAGGAACGGGATCGCGCCAATACCGGTGCGGAACAGCATCATCGCGGTGAACGACACGCCGAAACATGGCAGTTTCATCAACGTGAAATCCAGCAACGGCGCCTTGTGCCGCCGCGCGTGCCAGACATAACCCAGGGCTCCGGCGAACCCGGCGGCGATCATCGCCTCGCTGACCCAAAGCGGAACGAAATGCCGGCCCAGGGTTTCGAGGCCGAACATGAGGCCGATCAGGGTGAGGGAGGAGAGCAGCAGTCCGAGGATGTCGAACGCGGCGCGGGGCGGCTCGCGCACGTCCTCCACGAACAGGGTGACGAGCACGAGGCCGAGGATGCCGATCGGGATGTTAAGAAAAAACGCCCACCGCCAGTCGAGATACGTGACGATGAAGCCGCCCAAAGGCGGGCCGACGACCGGACCAAGCAGAGCCGGGGTGGTGAGCCAGGCCATGGCGGACACCAGCTCCGTCTTCGCCGCGGTGCGGAGCAGCAGCAGCCGTCCGACCGGCACCATCATCGCGCCGCCGACGCCTTGCAGGATACGGGCGCAGACCAGGAAGGCGAGGCTGTCCGACTGGCCGCACAGGATCGAGCCGATGGTGAAAATCACGATCGCGATACGGAACACGTTACGCGCGCCATACCGGTCGGCGATCCAGCCGCTGGCCGGGATGCACACCGCGAGGCTGAGCAGGTACGAGGTCAGCGCCACGTTCATCCGCACCGGGTCGTAGCCGAACGATTCCGCCATCGTGGGCAGCGCCGTGGCGATCATGGTGGAGTCGAGATTCTGCATGAACATCGCCGTGGCGACGATGAGCGCGGTCAGCCGGGTCCGCCGCGTGACGCGGTTGGGATCGATGGGGGGAGCCTCCGTCATCATTCCATTGTGCGGCGGGCGGGCGGCGGAGGAAAGGATGGGGTGTGGAATGACCCCAGGGAATGAGCCGGCGATCCCTGTTCCCGCGTGGTCAGACTTCCAGGATACTCGCGATACGCGTCAGGACCCGTTCGATCAGTTCCGGTGGCGCCTTCTCCACCGGCATGGAGCCGGCATGGAGTATGTACCTGAAAACAAACCCGGCGCCGCCTGATGCCCAACCGCTCACCCCGGAGCGGTCACGGAGTGGCGGACTTTACGTATTCTTCTTCTTCCTTTATGGCTCCTCCACCGGTCCGCCGGTCCTCGTGATTTGTCCGGCCGGATTGCGGCGAGGTGAAATAAACGCGCTAAAGAGGCCAGCGAATGGCCCTTTGTCATGGGCCATGGCTGCTTCGCGGTCGGGCCGGTGCAACAGATAAGGCCCAGACAAAATGCCCCTTGATCCCTCGAAACTCCGGCCCGCGACCCGCCTTGTGCAAGGCGGGGTGCAGCGCAGCGCGCATGGCGAAACCGCTGAAGCCCTGTACCTGACCTCCGGTTTCGTTTACGACGACGCCGAACAGGCGGAAGCCACCTTCAACGGCTCGGTTGAGCATTATCAGTATTCGCGCTTCGGCAACCCGACCGTGACCATGCTGGAAGACCGGCTTTGCCTGATCGAGGACGCGGAAGCCTGCCGCACCACGGCGACCGGCATGGCGGCGGTGAACGCGGCGCTGCTGGCGCATCTCAAGGCGGGCGACCGTATGGTGGCGTCGCGCGCGCTGTTCGGGTCGTGCCACTGGATCGTTTCAACGCTGCTGCCAAAATTCGGCATCGAGTCGGTGTTCGTGGATGGCGGCGATCTCGGGCAATGGCGCGAGGCGCTCAGCAAACCCACGAACCTCGTGCTGCTGGAAACGCCGTCGAACCCGATGCTGGACATCGTCGATCTGCCCGCGGTGGCGGCTCTGGCGCACGCGGCCGGGGCGATCGTGGTGGTGGACAATGTGTTCGCGACTCCCTTGCTGCAACAGCCGTTGACCATGGGCGCGGATGTCGTGGTGTATTCCTGCACCAAACATATCGACGGCCAGGGCCGCGTGCTTGGCGGTGCTGTCCTGTCGAACAAGAAATGGATCAACGACATCCTGCTGCCGTTCATCCGCAACACCGGCCCGGCGATGTCGCCGTTCAATGCCTGGATTTTGCTGAAGGGCCTCGAAACCCTTGGCTTGCGCGTGGACGCGGGATGCCGCGCCGCTGAGGCGATCGCCGCGTTCCTGGCGGAGCAACCGGGCGTGTCGCGCCTCTGGTATCCCACCCGCGCCGATCATCCGCAACACGCGCTGGCGATGAAACAAATGACCGCGGGCGGCACCGTGGTGACGATCGAACTCGCGGGCGGCAAGGAAGCCGCGTTCCGCATGATGAACGCGTTCGAACTGATCGCGGTCTCGAACAATCTCGGCGATTCCAAATCGCTCGTCACGCATCCCGCCACCACCACGCATCTGCGGATCGGCGAGGCGGAACGCGCGCGGCTTGGCATCACGGATGGGGTCATCCGGCTGTCGATCGGGCTGGAAGACCCCGAAGACCTGAAGGACGATCTGCGGCGCGGCCTCGCGGCGGCGAACCGCGCGTGATGACGTGATGATGCGCCGGCGTGCCTTGCTGACCGGACCGTCCGCGTCGCTGGCGGCACGCGCGCTCACCACGCCCGCGCGCATCGCGGCCGGGCCGGTCGCATCGGGTCTGCTTTCTTCTTCCGTGTCTACCGCACCGGCAAGGGCGCAGGATGGTCTGCCGATCGTGCGAATCGGCGTGCTGTGGGACCGCTCCGGCACGAGCGCCATGACGTCCGGGCCGGATCAGGTCGTGGCGGCACGCCTGGCGGTGGCGGATTTCGGGCGGCTCAGCCGGGGCTATCCGGTCGAAATCGTCAGCGCGGGGTTCGAACGCCGGCCGGATCAGGCGGTCGGGATCGTGCGTGACTGGTTCGACAAAGGCGGGGTGGCGGCGGTCGCCGACATACCGGGCACGGTGGCGCCGGTCATGGTCCAGGATCTCGCGCGCGCGCGCGACCGGACGGTGTTGAACACCGGCAGTTTCAACGCGGCCCTGACCGGGATTTCCTGTTCCCCCACCGCCACCCACTGGATCGAGGACACCAGCGCCCTCACCCTCGCCATGACCCTGGGCATGGCGGCGGAGGGGGTGAAATCCTGGTTCCTGGTCGTGCCCGACGATGTGACCGGCCTTGCTTTCCAGGCCGGGGCCACCGCCGCGATCGAAAGCACCGGCGGACATCTTGTGGGCTTTGCCCGGCATCCTGGCGACGCCGATACTTTCACCCGGGCGCTGACCAATGCCCGCCAGTCCGGCGCGGACGCGATTGGTCTTTGCGCCACGGGCGAGGTATTGACGGCGCAAATCAAACAGGCCCGCGCGCTGGGTTTGTTCGAACGGAGCAAGGCGGTGTGCGCTTACGCCGCGACGATCACCGGCATTCATGCCCTGCAAGCGGATGAGGCACGCGATCTGCGCGCCGTCACCACGTTTTATTGGAACCGGAATGACCACACCCGGTCGTTCGCGAACCGGTTTCATGCCGCGACCGAGCACATGCCCGATCGCTCGCACGCGGCGACCTATGTGGCCATCGGGCATTTCCTGCGGCTGGTGGAAACCACGGACACGCTTGACGGCGGTGTTCTGAATAC
>JAYVCG010000159.1:0-6016 GCA_043750075.1 Acetobacteraceae bacterium
GTGCTTCCTTGAACGCGCGGTATTTGGCCTGTTCCTCGGCATTGAACGTGGCGCCGGGCGGCGGCGGGGGCAAGGTCTTCAGGGCTTCGTCCGTGACGGCCGAATAGCCTTTGCCGGCGATCTTCTCCGTCGCCTTGGCGGCGCGGGTGTTAAAGAGCTTCAGGCCCGTGATTTCATCGGTGCGGATTGGCGGCGTCATAACCTGTTCACTCTCGCGGTCGGGTGGGAGACGTTCGGGCTGGTATGCCAGCCTGGGTGGCCATCGTGACAGCAGATAGCCACTGATTTTGGTGCTCCGCAACGCCAGGGCAATCGCATTTCAAAACATGGTCAGTAAGCGGCGAAGACATGTGTCATTCCACGCGGCCCGTTTGAACTTTCCGCGTGGTGAACCCCTTGATCCCTCTTTCCGCATGACGTTCAGCGCCATGTGGCGCAATATCGCGAGGTCATAGGGGCTGTTGTCCATTCGGTCGCGGTCCTGGTCTTCGTTCATGATGACGTCCAGACGCCAGTGGAGGCGGTTTTCCATTCCCCAATGCGATCGGATCACCGCGTTGAAGCGCCCGGCGGTCATCGCGGCGCTGAGCAGATAGTACGCGGTTTCGACCTCGGTTTTGGCGGCGGTCTCCCGCGTGCGGGTGATTTTGCCGATGCACATCAGGCCCGGCCACTTGTGATGATGCTGGAGCCAGCCAATGCCGCCCGTGAGCGTGGCCGCGCGGGTCTCGATCCGCCCGTTACCGGCATCCACCGTGGTATCGGTGTCCCCGGCCTCCCGCGCGGGATCGTCAAGATACAGACAGACATCCGCGTGCGGCGTGCCCTGGCTGCCCTTCAGCGCCAGCGCGTGGCCGCCGCCCTGATCGACGATCTGCCGGGCGATGGCGCGCTGACAGTTGAGCGCGTCGACGGTCACGATGGTGTCCTTCAGTGACAGAATTTTCAACGGTTTTGGCACGGCGGTGATCTCGTTGGATTTCTCGCCGGTGGCGATTCGCGCCAGCACCATGCGCTGCTCGCAGCCCCAGGCACTGACCATGTGCGGTGCCGATTTACCGCTCGCCCGGTCAAAGGACCGGCGAAGAACCTTACCGTCAATCGCGATCACGCCCTGGCACGTCCCGGAAAACGCCGCCATGAACCGCTGAAACGCGTCCCGGAACTGATCGGGATCGAGGCGGCGGAACAACCGGCTGAACGTGCCGTGGCTGGGCGCGCCATGCCTCATGTCGAGGAAGTCCCGGAGAAATGGCTCTTTCGCCTCGGCGAACAACGCCATGTCCACGGCCCCCTGACCACCACACAGCACCGTGCACAAGGCAATGATCAGCAAAGTGTGGAAATCATGCGGGGCGGCGTTTCCGCTCCGCGGGTCTTCCAGTCCTTCAAAGCAGGCGGTGAACTGATCCAACGTGATCTCCCGGATGCGTTTGATACCCGAGGATGTAGAATCGATCGGAATCGAGCCAGGCAAGCATTTTTGTCACAGTCAAGCGAATCTGAAGTGCGATTACCCTGGGGGCAACGCCCGCCTCTGTTGACATCAGCACCATCAGGTTTAGCATCGTATTTCAAAATCCCTCTCTGTGGTTAAGGTCTCCGGCAATCGGCTGAAGCCACGGCGCGTTTCTTCCGGCGAACCCGGACGGCCTTGCGAGCCGCGTGACCAGACGTAATCCGCCGTTCGGTATTGAGGGGAAACCGATGGAAAAGGCAGTGGTCCCCCAATAGCCAAGGGGATGTAGTGCCAGGGATAAAGCCGCCCGCTTTAGCTGGCGGTTGGGTTACAACCTGTCTCCGATCAGATCGATCAGGATCTGGTCGAGACCAAGATGGGGAATCCCATTGGCTCCATTTGGGTCGATCGGGGGCGGGGTAAAGGCGGGCAGCTCGAAATAGCGGCCCGACCAGAAGCTGTCCGGCGGGCGGGTGATCGGCACGTTGCCCACGCGATAGGGACGTTGCTGGGTCTCACCCAGTTTGGTGCCCCAGACGACCGGCTCGCGGTTGCCCTCGGCGTGATCGGCCCATCCGTCGGTGGTCGAGACGACCGAGGCGGCGGCATGGTACGACACTGACTCCGTGCTCTCCGGCCCATGCGCGCGGGCGAGATGCACCATGTCGCGCATCAGCGCCCGCAGATTGTCCCGGTGCAGTTCGGGGATGTGGTCCGCCTTGGTGGCCACGAACGCCACCCGCTCGATCCCCGAACCGCCCAGCCAGCGCGGCAGCACCGAGGCGCCGCCGCCCAGGGAAGCGGCGATGTCGGTGATGGCGTGTTCCGTGTCCTCATAGGCGGTGCGGCCCGCGTGCAGCGCGCCCAGAGTATCGACGAGCACGATCTGGCGGTCGAAGGCGCGGAAATGCGTGTCGAAGAAGCTGGCGCGGATCTCGGTCTTGTAAGCCTCGAACCGGGTGTCCAGCAGTTCGGCGATGGAATGGGCGGCGGGCGTGCCAGGCACCGTGTCCACGGGAAAGAACCACAGGTACGGCGCGTCATTACGCGCCCCCATGGTCAGGAACCGCCCCGGTTGCAGATAGCGCAGACCGTGCTCGGACCGGCACCGCTCCAGCGCCTCCTTGTACAGCCGGTGCCCCCGCAGGATCAGCGCGTCATCGGCAACGCGGCTGGGATCGAGCGGCCCAGAGAACGCCAGGAACTCCGCCGCCGCCCCCGCCCGCGGCGGAGCGCGCAACCGCGCCATCGTCTCCGCCGACCAGGCCGCGAAGGACTGGTTCAGCAGCGGCAAATCCAACAGCCATTCCCCCGGATAATCCAACAATTCCAACCGTATCCTGGGCGTGCCGGACAGGATGCGTATCTGGCTCAGCAAACCATCGCCCGGACGGATTTCCAGTTCGAGCTCGATTTCCGCCAAATCCTCGGTCCGCGCCGGCCATTTCGGCTTCGGCGCGGCGAGATCGGCGAGTTTCTCGCGGTAATCGAACCGCGGCGTGGTGCTGGCCCGCGCCGGCACCACCCGCACGCCGCGCAGCCGCCCGGCGCCGCCCTTGTCGATATGCGCCCGCAGCGCGGGCAGGGAGGGCCGTCCGGTGCCCATCGCCAGCAGATTGGCGATCAGCGAGGTCAGGAACACCGTCTTGCCCGAGCGTGACAGGCCCGTGACTGCCACCTTGATGGGCCGGTCGTTAATCAGATGATCGAGCGTGGACCAAAGCTGGCCCGCCGCGCTGAGGAGACCTGACACAACCAGCGGCCTCGCTCAGCGCACGAGGTTGTTGGTGACAGCGCCGCCCGTCGCGGTACGGCCGCCATCCACCACGTAATGCCCGCCGGTGATGTTGGAGGCGAGATCGGAGCACAGGAACTGCACGATATTGGCGACTTCCTCAGCCGTGCCATAGCGGCCAAGCGGGATGTTCTGCTGATAACGGGCGCCGACGCTGGCCGGATCGGCGGGGTTCAGCATCGCCTCCAGCGCGTGGATCATCCGCGTGTCGATCGGGCCGGGACATACCGCGTTGACGCGCACGCCGGAGCGTCCGACCTCCCCGGCGGCGGTCTTGGTCAGGCCGATCACCGCGTGTTTCGAGGCCACGTAGGCGGGCATTCCCGGCGAGGCCACCAGACCGGCGATCGAGGCGGTGTTCACCACCGCGCCGCGACCCTGTTTGATCATCACCGGCAGCACATGGCGCAAACCGAGGAAGACGCCCTTGACGTTCACGTTCATCACGCGATCGAACATGTCCTCGTCATATTCGGCGGTGGGGGCGACCGCGCCCTCGATCCCCGCGTTGTTGTGGAAGCAATCAATCGCGCCATAGGCGTCGAGGGCGGCCTTGACGTAGTTCTGGACCTCGGTGGATTTCGTCACGTCAGCGGCGACGAACAGCGCCTCGCCGCCCTGCTGGCGGAGGATGCCCGCGGTGGCCTCGCCCGCGTCCTTGTCGTGGTCCACCACGACGACCCTGGCGCCACGGCTGGCGAAACCGATCGCGCAGGCGCGTCCGATGCCATTGCCCGCGCCGGTGATGAGGGCGACCTTGCCTTTGAAATCCACGTTTTTTCTCCGTTGGAGCGTTGAACCGCGCGCTGTGTAGCACGGCGCGGCGCGCGGGAGGAATTGGGCCGGGGCGCTGCCCCGCGTCGTGCCTTTGACATGCCGCGCATGATGGACCGGATCCCTGGACCCCTCCAGGGAGTCTCCAATGGATGGTTTCCAAAGGCGAGCCTTGGGTGGAGGTCCAGGAGGCAAAGCCTCCTGGCGGGGTGTCGGGGCAAAGTCCTGACCCTTGACGTATCGTCCGGAAATGGCATGGATGCCTGTTTCCCGCCCCCGATACCCAAGGGTAACGCATGCCCACCATCGGCCTGTGCATGATCGTGAAGAACGAGGCGCATGTGATCACACGCTGCCTCGACAGCGTGTGCCCGCTCGTGGACCATGTGCTGATCGAGGACACGGGCTCCACCGACGCCACCCGCGCCATCGCCACCGTGCCGCACCGGATCGAGGCGTTTCACGCCGCCAGCCTCCATTGCCGCCAGCAAGGCCGCAACGAGGAAGGCTACCAGATCGCGCGCCAGGGGCTCGCGCTGACGGATGTTCCGCCGCCGCCTGGTCTGGGCGTTCAGGCCTGGATGTACGAATACGGGCTGTTGGACGATACGCGGTCAATGCGTGGCTATCTGGGCATCACAAGGCCTGTCTCGATGCCGGTTTGCGTATCCTGTCCCACCCCCGTTGCCCGGAAGATCAGCGCGCGGGCTTTCTGGACAACGCGAAAGCCGCGGCGGGCATCTCTGACAAAACCTCTGGCCGGTCAGGAATTTTCTTTCCTGTCAGCATGTTACCGGAACCCAGTTCTCCCTTCCCCCTGGTCTGGTCCATGAACCGGGGAACGCTCTCTTGAGCCGTCACCCCATCCAACCCTATATCCAGCCCGATCGGTGACCGGAAGGCGGATTTCATGGCCAGCTACCAGTATGTCTATGTGATGAAAGACCTGACCAAGGCCTTCCCCGGCGGCCGGGAGGTCTTCAAGGGCATTACCCTTTCCTTCCTGCCCGGCGTGAAGATCGGTGTGCTTGGCGTCAACGGCGCCGGTAAATCCACCCTGATGAAAATCATGGCCGGCCTCGAAACCGAATACGGCGGCGAAGCCTGGGCCGCCCCCGGCGCCACTGTCGGCTATCTGTCGCAGGAACCCCAACTCGATCCCACCAAAACCGTGGGCGAGAACGTCGAGGAAGCTTTCACCGAACTGAAAGCCGCCCTGACCCGGTTCAACGAAATCTCCAATAAATTCACCGAACCCATGAGCGATGAGGAAATGAACACGCTCCTCATCGAACAGGGCGACCTTCAGGAGACGATCGACGCCAAGGATGGATGGGAACTCGACCGCCGCGTCGATATCGCGCTGGACGCGTTGCGCTGCCCGCCCGCCGACGCGGCAGTCAACACCCTGTCCGGCGGGGAGCGCCGCCGCGTCGCGCTGTGCAAGCTGCTGCTGGAAAAACCCGATCTGCTGCTGCTGGATGAGCCGACCAATCACCTTGATCTGGACATGCGTGAGGCACTGACCGAAGCGCTGAACGATTTCACCGGCGCGCTGGTGCTGGTCGCGCATGATCGCGCCCTGATCCGCACCTGCTGCGATACCTTGCTGCATGTCGGTGGCGGAAAAGTCTCGCCTTACGACGGCGATCTGGACGACTACGCGCGCCTGGTCATGCGCAACGATGCCGCGTCTGCGGCACAAGCGCCGGCATCCGGCGGCGGCTCGCGCCGCGATGAACGCCGCGCACGCGCCGAACAACGTGCGCGCGTGGCGCCACTGCGTGAAGAGGTTCACCGGCTGGAAAAGCGCATGGCCGAACTCGACTCCAACAAGCGCAAAGCCGACGCAGCGCTCGCCGATCCCAGCCTGAGTGACGGCACCCAGACCGCGCGAGTGACCGAGCTGACGCGACTGACGGGCAAGCTCGCCACTGAACTGGATGAACTGGAAACCCAGTGGCTGCATGCGCAAGCGCAGCTGGAGC
>JAYVCG010000160.1:0-4583 GCA_043750075.1 Acetobacteraceae bacterium
TTCCCTGTCATCGGTGCTGGAGCACGGCGCGGCGAATTTCGGCGCCGTGCCGGTCGTCTCGGTCAACCGGGAGGAGCACGTGCGTCTCACCTACGCCACCGCGGCCGTGCGCGCGCGCCGTCTGGCGTCCGCCCTGCGGCGGCTGGGGTTTGGCCCGGACACGATGGCGGGTTCGCTCGCCTGGAACACGCACCGGCATTTCGAGTTGTTTTACGGCCTGACCGGTCTGGGCGCCTTGCTGCACACCGCCAATCCGCGCCTGCCACCGGCGCAGGTTTGTTACACCATCAATTTTACCGGATACCACACGCTGTTCATCGACCTCGATACGCTGGAACTGGCGGAAAGCCTGGCACCGCGGCTGGATACGGTGCAGCAATACATTATCATGGCGCCGCGCGAGGCGATGCCCGTGACCAACCTCCCGAACGTGCTGTGTTACGAAGACCTGATCGACTCCGGCGATCCGGATTTCGCCTGGCCGGTGCTGGATGAGCGGACCGCGTGCCTGCTGTGTTTCACATCCGGCACGACCGGCGATCCGAAAGGCGCGCTGTACAGCCATCGCGGCACGGTGCTGTCCGCGATGTCCACGGGCGCGGGCAATGGATGGGCGGTGAACGCCGACGACGCCATCCTCGCCATCCCCGGTTTTTTCCACTGCAACGGCTGGGCCGTGCCGTTCTTCGGCCCGATGTATGGCGCGAAACTCGTGCTGCCCGGACGCCGCGCCGACACGCCATGGTTGCACCGCCTGATCGTCGAGGAAGGCATCACCGCCGGGCCGGGCGTGCCCACCATCTGGCTGTCGATGCTGGACCATTGCCAGGAACACAAGCTTTCCCTGGGCAAACTGAACCGCATCTACTCCGGCGGCACCGCCCCGCCCGCCGCGATGATCGCGGCCTACGCGCGCGATTTCGGCGTCCGCACGCTGCACGGCTGGGGCATGACCGAAACGACCAGCGGATCGACGATCTCCTTCGCCTCCGCCGCCCTGCCGGAGGAAGAGGCGCTGACGGTGATGGGCACGCCGGGAAAGCCGCTCTATGGCAACGAAATCCGCATCGTCGATGACGCGGACCAGATATTGCCGCGCGACGGGAAAACCCCCGGTCATTTGCAGGTGCGCGGCGCCTGGATCGCCGGCGGGTATTTCCGCCGCCCGGAAGCGGAGGCCGTCACGGAGGATGGCTGGCTGCGCACCGGCGATATCGCCACGATCGATCCCGGTAACACGTTGCACATCGTCGATCGCGCCAAGGACGTCATCAAATCCGGCGGCGAATGGATCAGCAGCCAGGCGCTGGAGGACGCGGCCTGCCGTCATCCCGCGGTCGCCGAGGCCGCCGTCGTCGCGATCCCGCATCCGCGCTGGCAGGAACGCCCGTTCCTGATCGTGCTGGCTCGCGCGCCCGTCACGGCCGAGGATGTGCGTGCGCATCTGGCCGAACTGGTGCCGAAATGGTGGCTGCCGGATTCCATTGTCTTCGTGGACGCCTTGCCGCACGGACCGACCGGCAAACTGGCGAAAAACATTCTCCGAGACTGGATCGCACAAGGAAAACTGACACCATGACGATCCCGTTCAGCCGCGATCTCGGACTTTTGTTACGTGAACAGGCGGCGAAACACGGCGCTCATCCGGCGCTGATCAGTGGCGGCGCGGCGATCGGTTACGATGCGCTGGCGGAGCGCGCGGCGCGGATCGCGTCCTTTCTCGCCGCGCGCGGGGTGAAACGCGGCGATCGTATCGGATTGCTGATGAACAACCGGCCGGAATGGGTGGAAACCTTCTTCGGCGCCGCCATGGCCGGCGCCGTGACCGTGGCGTTCAGCACATGGTCGAAACGCGATGAACTGGACTATCTGATCGAGGATTCCGGCATCAAACTCCTGGTCACGCTGGACCAGTTCAGCGGCCAGGATTTCGCCGCCGATCTGCGGAGCATGAAACCGCTCGACATCGTGATGCTTGGCGAGAATCCTGATCCAGGCTGGCTGCCCTATGAGGCGATGCTGGCGGCGGCGCCCATGCCCCCCGGCGCGGCGGCGCGGCCAGAGGATGACGCGATCATCATCTATACCTCGGGGTCGTCAAGCCGTCCGAAATCGGTGCCGCTGTCGCATGGCGGCATCATCGAGAATGGTTTCAACATCGGCGAACGCCAGGGTTACACCGGGGCGGACCGGGTGCTGCTGCCGCCGCCGCTGTTCTGGTCTTACGGCAGCGCCAACGCGCTGTCCGCCGTCGTGACCCATGGCGCCACGCTGGTGTTGCAGTCCCGCTTCGAACCGGGCGAGGCGCTCGATCTGATCGAACGGCACCGCTGCACCGCGCTGTACACGCTGCCCGCCATCACGGCGGCGCTGCTCTCCCATCCCGCGTTCCGCCCGGAGCGCACATCCAGTCTGCGCACCGGTCTCACCATCGGCACCCCCCAGGATGTCGTGACGGCGGCGAAGGGGCTTGGCGCGCATGAGATTTGCAACGTCTATGGCCAGACCGAAACGTACGGCAATTGCTGCGTGACCTGGCATCACTGGTCTCTGGACCGCCGCGCCGCGTGCCAGGGACCGCCTTTGCCCGGTGTGACCATCCGTATCGTGGACGAAACCACCGGCGCGGTGCTGCCTGCCGGCCAGGCGGGCCTGATCGAGGTGCATGGCCATGTGATGCGCGGCTATACCGGCGCCAGTGCCGATCAGAATGAGGCGGCACTGACCGCGGACGGGTTTTTCCGCACCGGCGACATGGGCGAACTCACCGCGACCGGAGAAATACGCTTCATTGGCCGCACCACTGAAATGATCAAGAAAGGCGGCATCAACATCTCACCCGCCGAGGTCGAGGATGTGCTGATGCGCCATCCCGCCGTGGCCCTGGCCGGGGTCGTGGGCGTGCCCGACCGGATGCAAGGCGAACTGATCGCCGCCTTCGTCATGCTCAGACCCGGCCACACCCTGACGGAGAACGGGTTGATCGCGCATTGCCGCGATACCGCCTCGCGCTACAAGGTGCCGGATTTCATTTCGTTTCGCGATACGCTGCCCATTACCGTGACGGGCAAGCTGATGCGCCGCGATCTGAAACCCCTGGCGCTGGCGCTGCTGCCATGAGCCAGGACAACTGGAACCGCTGGGGCGCCGGGGACGAACGCGGCGCGTTGAACCATATCGATGCCGAGGCGGTGAAACGCGCCGCCGCGCTGGTGACGGAGGGACGGGTCATCAGCCTCGCGCAGCCTTTGTCGGCGCGCACGCCCTTTCCGCCGCATCGCGCGGGGGTGCAACATTTCATGGGCCGTTCCGGTGGCGATTACGCCGCTGGCGCGCGCCGTCCTGGTGGCTTTCAGTTCGCCGAGGACACGCTGGTGATGCCCGCGCACAGCGGCACCCATATCGATGCGCTGTGCCATGCCTGGTATGACGATCAGCTCTATAACGGGTTTCCCGGCTCCGGCACCCGCGGCACGACCGGCGCGGCACGCTGCGGCATCGACAAGATGGGACCGATCGCCACCCGTGGCATCTTGCTGGACATCGCCGCCCAGAGCGGCGGGCCGCTGCCGGATGGCACGGCGATTGGCGTCGCCGACCTCGCCGCGGCGTCCAAAGCCGCCGGTGGTGAGCCCAGGAAAGGCGATGTCGTGCTGATCCGCACTGGCTGGACGGAACGCCAGACTGGTCTGTCCTTCGACACCGAACCTGGCCTCGATCTGGCGGCGGCGCTGTGGCTCGCGGAGCGCGAGGTCGCCGTCGTCGGCGCCGATAATTTCGCGGTCGAGGTGCTGCCTTTCGCCACCGGCACCGTCTTCCCGGTGCATCAACGGCTGATCCGCGATTTCGGTATTCCGTTGTTGGAGGGCCTGGTGTTGAAACAACTCGCCGACAGTGGCCGTTCCACGTTCCTGTTCGCCGCGAGCCCGCTGCCGGTGGCGGGTGGCACCGGCAGCCCGATCAGTCCGATGGCGTTACTGTAACGCGCTTTCCCTCACGCGACATTCAGCATGATTTTCCCGATGTGCTGGCTCGACTCCATCAGCTTGTGCGCTTCCACCACCTGATCCAGCGCATACGTCGCGTGAATGACCGGGGCGCATTGTCCGGCCTCCAGCACGGGCCAGACTTTTTCCAGCAGCGCGGCGGCGATCTGACCCTTCTGCGCCGTGGTGCGCGGGCGCATCGTCGAGCCGGTGATCGTCAACCGCCGCACCATCACCTGCAACATATCGAAATCCGCGACTTTCGAACCGCCCAGGAACGCGATCAGCACCAGCCGTCCGTCCATGGCGAGGGAACGGATGTTCTTCATCGCGTACGGCCCGCCCACCATGTCCAGGATCACGTCGACGCCGCGCCCGTTGGTGAGTTCCTTGACGCGGACGGCGAAATCCTCGGTGCGGTAATTGATCGCGGCCTCGCAGCCAAGCCGGACGCAGGCATCGCGTTTTTCATCTGATCCGGCGGTGGCGTAGACCGTCGCGCCGAACGCGCGCGCCAGTTGGATCGCGGTCACCCCAATGCCGCTGGTGCCGCCATGGATCAGCGCGGTTTCCCCGCGGCTGAGATGGCCCGCCTGG
>JAYVCG010000161.1:0-2501 GCA_043750075.1 Acetobacteraceae bacterium
GGTGGTGCTGTGCGGGCACAGCCACCGGCAGAGCGTGACACAGGTGCCCGGCGGGCCGCTGATCCTCAATCCCGGCACGGTGGGGTGCCCGGTGTTCGCCGATGCCGACAAGGCGCGGGAGATGGAGTTCCGCTCCCCGCACGCGCGCTACGCGATCCTGACGCGGCGCGCGGGCCGCTGGGGCGCGGAACTGTTCGCCCTGGACTACGACTGGGACCACGCGGCGGCCCGCGCCGGAGCCTCCGGCTTCCCCCACTGGGCGCACGCGCTGGCCACGGGCGCGGTGGTGTGAGCGGTCCCGCCGTGGTTGTCAGTTCCCGTGGGCATGACCATTTTCCGCCAATGATGGCAGGGAGCGCGCGCACCGTGCCGGGATCGTGGGTGGAGGGGATGATGAGAGCATGAGCAAGGCCGCCGCGACGGAAGAAGACCGCAGGTTGACGGCGGTGGAGGTCGCCGGGTTCAAATCGGCGAGGGAGCCGGTGCGGGTGAATTTCCGGGACATCACGATCCTCGCGGGGGCCAACAGTTCCGGGAAAAGCACGGTCATGCAGCCGTTGCTGTTGATCAAGCAGACGATCGAGAAACCGTTCGATCCGGGTGGACTGGCGATCGACGGGCCGTTGGTGCGGTTCACGCACGCGGATCAGTTTTTTTCTCATACGAAAGTTAAAGCGGAGAAGCAGACGTTCAGTGTGGCGGTGGAGCAGTCGGATCGACGCATTTGGCTGTTATATGGCAGGGGTGACGCCAGTGGTATGAGAGCCATGGAGATGAAATTCAGGGAAGATGGCAAAGAAAATTCATGGAGATATAATCAGTATCTTGATATTAAAGACGAATCTCTTACACCAAGCATGGTAAATACCGTAAAATCCCTTATGGAAATAGATAATTTAACTTTTGAAAAATTAAAAATAAAACTGGACCGCGATAGGTTTTCCCTGGAGGCAATAGTTCAAATAGATGAAGTGGAAGAAAAAAAATTTTATTTTCCGATATTTTCTCCTGCCCACGCTATGGGCCATGAAATTAAAAACATGATTTATCTTCCAGGACTCAGAGGCAACCCGGAAAGGTACTACGCCATCAGTGCTTCTGGACCTCTCTATTCCGGAAATTTCAACGATTACAGCGCCAGCGTCATTCACCACTGGGAAACTGAAAAAGATGATCGCATCAAAACCCTCGCCAACAACCTCAAGTTCCTTGGCCTCACCTCGCATGTCACCATCAAATCCGTGGACGACACTCGGATCGAGGTCCGCGTGGGTCGTCTCCCCGCCGCGGCGCGGAGTGGCGCGCGGGACACCGTCAACATCGCCGATGTCGGTTTCGGCGTCTCGCAAACCCTGCCGGTGCTCGTGGCGCTTTTGGCCGCGGCGCCCGGCCAGATGGTTTTCGTGGAGCAGCCGGAACTGCACCTCCACCCCCGCGCGCAGGTGAAGATGGCGGAGATCATCCTGCAAGCGGCGGATCGCGGCGCGCGCGTGGTCATCGAAACCCACAGCAGCCTGTTGATCCTGGCGCTACAGGCCCTCATCGCCGAGGGGAAACTCGCGCCCGAACGCCTGTCGCTGAACTGGTTCACGCGCGACAAGACCGGCCAGACCCATGTGGCTGAGGCGCAACTCACGCGGGATGGCGGCTATGGCGACTGGCCGGTGGATTTCGATGAAGTCGATCTCGATCTGCAAAATCGTTATTTAACCCAGGTGGACCGGCTGCGTGCCGAAGGCTGAACGGCGGGTCAGGGCATCCGCGTCAAAACGGCTGGTCGTGGATGCCTCCGTGCTCCGCGCCGCCGGTTCGGTGGAGTACGTGCATCCCACGGGCGCGCGATGCCGCGACATGCTCATGGTGATCCGCGATGGTCCTCATCGCATCGCGGTGACGGATGAGATTATCGAGGAATGGAATCGCCATGGTTCCAAATTCGCCCGCGCCTGGCGTGTCGCCATGCACGCCAGACGTAAGACCGTGACGGTGCAACCAACGGATTGCGCGGACGTGATCACCATCCTGCGAAATTCAAAGAACTTCTCCGCATCGCAGACCGCCGCCGTGGAAAAGGACATGCATCTCGTCGCCGCCGCGCGCCCGGCGGATAAAACCATTCTGTCATTGGATGAACGCACCCGCGTCCTCCTGCGCGCGTTGGCGGGCGAGACCCGCGCGCTGGACGGTCTGCTCTGGGCGCATCCCGCCGACGAATTCGATGCGTTGCGCGGCTGGCTCGCCGGGGGGACACAAGGCCGCGCCGCGATGGCGTTTGAACTCCGCGTCAGTCAGGCGGAAGGGCTGACGCACGCGTTCTCCTCCAGGCTCCGTCCCCCCCCTGGACGGGAGGGACGAAAATCCGGCCTTTCACGCCATCGCCGTCCGCACCCGCGTCACCCGCAACCACCCCACCGCTCCCAGCGCCACCGCCACCAGCACCAGGGAGAACCAGTTCAGCATGAACCAGCCCAGGTGTTCTTGCAGGAAGCCGGCCAGGAAGC
>JAYVCG010000162.1:0-4316 GCA_043750075.1 Acetobacteraceae bacterium
CGCCACCTGCCAGGGCCATTGCTGCGCGGGCGGCGGCGAGCACGCCTATCTCGACGAGCGCACCATGGCCCGCGTCCGCCGCGACAACCCCGGTCTGGATGCGCGGGCGATCATCCGGTTGTACCTGGAGCGGGTGGCGCCGCTGTCCCACCGCGGCTCCTGCCTGTTCCACGCCCCCACCGGCTGCACCCTGGGCCGGGCGCTGCGGGCGTGGCTGTGCGATGCGTATTATTGCAACGGGCTGCGGGATTTCCTGAAACAGACGCCGGTGCCCGGACGCGCGCGGATCGTCGCCACGCGGCATGGCCAGGAACGCCACTCCCCCGTGCTGATCCAGACGTCCGGGCAAAGCGGCGGGCCGTGACGCCGGGGCGGCCAGGAAAGATTCTCACCACGGAGGACACGGAGAACCACGGAGGCGCACGGAGAAAGGAAACCGCGGGCGGCCCTTCCCTGGCATGATTTGGACCTTACTGCCTTGATTTTCCTGAAAACCTCCGTGCATCTCCGTGTCCTCCGTGGTGAGACCCTTTCGCGTCCCCTCCCTCCGGCACGGCATCCGTCCGGGCGCGGCCGCAGAGAACCGAATGACCCTGATACACGTTCCCGGTAATGGTGTCTCAGGGGTGGGGTTCACTCCATGGCGGCACCGTCCGTGCGTCTTGTTTCCCTGGCCGGACGACAGACAGGGATTCAGGCGCTTCGCGCGGGGAAAAGAACTCCGTGTCATCCGTGTTATTCTTCCCTTTTCCCAGACCAATGGTGAGCGTCCGGTCAAACAGGCTCTGAAACAATGTGGGAAACGGCTGATGAGCGGTTCGTCATTTGTGGAAGCGTTTTATGAACGTCATCGCGCGCTTTACCAGCACCTCCTCGACACCAAGGAAGTCAGCTTCGCATCCGATTTGAACTCGACGTTTTGCCGTTCACTGGTGCTTGCCATCGCCAGCTATTTCGAACACGAGGTAATTGAGATTTTACGAGAGGTTCCTTTGCGGCATGCGGGAGGTAACTCCTTGATTACATCCATGATCGAAAAGCAGGTCATCAGCCGGAAATATCACACTTATTTCGATTGGGACCGGCTGACGGCGGGAGCTTTTTTTGGTTTGTTCGGAGAGGACTTTAAAGTAAAAATTCAAAACAACCTTAAGGCCGATACCGTGGTTAATAATTCAATGAAAGTATTTCTTGAACTTGGACAGATTCGTAACAGACTGGTCCATCAGAACTATGTCCAATTCGACATTTCAAAGACTCCTGAAGAACTGATTAAGAAATTTCGAGAAGCACTGCCATTCTTGGAATTCCTTCGCCAAAATCTGTTTCAAACGCCTGCGTCCACGCCGGTATCCGGCATATGAAATTCAATTACGTTATCTTAAAATAACTAAAAATACTTTATTTATGTATAGAAATTTAGATGGACGATCACGAAAATTTAAAGGATTAATTAATATTTCAATATATGAACGCCATGTATCACGAACAGAATGCAATAATTTTTCCTGGCTGAGGCAGGGTGGACGAGCAAAGCGGATTCCCCACGGATGGAAACCATCGCGGCTCTTGTCTGATCGAAATACAAAATCGACCCGGCCGCGATCATGGTGCATGATCGCGCCTCACAACCCCCATGAGCGCGGAATGCCGGAACTGCCCGAGGTCGAAACCGTGATGCGTGGCCTTCAGACCCGTCTGGAGGGACGCATCATCACCCGCGCCCTCATCAACCGCCCCAACCTGCGCTGGCCCTTCCCCGCCGGACTGGCGGCCCGGCTCACGGGCGCGCGGGTGCTCGGGTTCCGGCGGCGCGCGAAATACATCCTGATGCGCCTCAGCGGCGGCGACTCCGTGCTGATCCATCTGGGCATGTCGGGCCGGATGGTGCTGACCCCCGGCATCCCAAACGCCGAAACCGCGCACGAGCACATGGTGCTCGAACTGGAAGACGGCTGGCGTGTCGGCTTCGTCGATCCGCGCCGCTTCGGCTCGGTCGATCTGGTGGCGACCCACGCCGAGGACACCCACCGCCTGCTGGCCGGCATGGGGCCGGAACCATTGGAAGACACCTTCTCCGCCGTCCTGCTTGGCGCCGCGCTGGCGGGAAAACGCACCCCCATCAAAACAGCCCTCCTCGACCAGAAAATCGTTTCTGGACTGGGCAATATCTACGTCTGCGAGGCCCTGTTCCGCGCCCGCGTTTCCCCCGCCCGCCTCGCGCACACGATACCGGGCGCGCGGGCGGCGCGGCTGGTGCCCGCCATCAAGGCGACACTGACCGAGGCCATCGCGGCGGGCGGTTCCTCCCTGCGCGATTACGTCCAGCCGGACGGAGAACTCGGGTATTTTCAGCACGCCTGGAAAGTCTACGGGCGCGAGGGCAAGCGGTGCGAGATCTGTCCAGGTGAACCGGACTGCGCGGGGATACAACGGATCACGCAGGCGGGACGAAGCACGTTTTACTGCCGGCGGGCGCAGAAATAAGCCCCTGGGCGGCGTCTCCGGGCGATAACCCGCCTTGACGCCCCCACCCCCACCGGCCACTTGTCTCCTCACCATGACAACGCACATCGTCATCGATCATCGCGCGCGGCACCCGGAAAAGGCGCATCGCCCGGACAATCCCATCCAGCGCAAACCCGCCTGGATCAGGGTGAAGGCGCCCAATCATCCGGTGTACCACCAGACCCGCGCCCTGATGCGGGAAAACCGCCTCACCACGGTCTGCGAGGAAGCCGCCTGCCCCAACATCGGCGAATGCTGGTCGCAACGCCACGCCACGATGATGATCATGGGCGGCACCTGCACCCGCGCCTGCGCGTTCTGCAACGTCGCCACGGGGATGCCCGGCCCGCTCGACCCCGATGAACCGGCCCGCGTCGCGGACGCGGTGGCGAAACTCGGCCTGCGCCATGTCGTTATCACCAGCGTGGACCGCGACGACCTCGCCGATGGCGGCGCCAGCCATTTCGCCGCCACCATCGCGGCATTGCGCGCCGCCGCGCCGGACACCACGATCGAGGTGCTGACGCCCGACTTCCTGCGCAAACCCGGCGCCCTGGCGATCGTCGCCGATGCCCGTCCCGATGTCTTCAACCATAATCTGGAAACAGTGCCGCGGCTGTATCCCTCGATCCGGCCAGGGGCCCGCTATTACCAGTCGCTGCGGCTGCTCGATCAGGTCAAACAGCGCGATCCCGCGATCTTCACCAAATCCGGTCTCATGGTCGGTCTGGGCGAATCGCGCGCCGAAATCACCCAGGTGATGGACGATCTGCGCATCGCCGATGTGGATTTCCTGACCATCGGCCAGTATCTGCAACCCACCGTCAAACATGCCGCCGTCGCGGATTTCATCACGCCGGAGGCATTCGGCGAGTATGCCGCTCTCGCCCGCGCCAAGGGATTCCGCCTTGTCTCGGCCAGTCCGCTGACCCGCAGCTCCTATCACGCGGATGAGGATTTCGCGGCCTTGCGCGCCACGCGCTGATGCCAACCCATGCCGAGCGTCAGATACTGCCCTATCGTCAGGATCAGCTTTTCGATCTGGTCTACGATGTCGCCAAATACCCCCTGTTCCTGCCCTGGTGCGTCGCCGCGCGGGTGCGTTCCCAGACGGAGAAGGAACTGGTCGCGGACCTGACGATCGGCTACGGCCCCCTCCGCGAATCGTTCACCAGCCGCGTGACCCCAACGCGGCCCGATCGCATTGATGTGCGCTACGAAAAAGGCCCGTTCAAATATCTGAACAATCACTGGCTGTTCGTGCCGCGCGACACCGGCACCGAGGTCAATTTCTTCGTCGATTTCGAATTCAACAGCCGTATCTTGCAAGCCGCCATCGGCCTCGTCTTCAACGAGGCGGTCCGGCGCATGGTCGCCGCCTTCCACAAACGGGCCATTGAGGTTTACGGTCCCGCGCAACCTTCCCCGCGTCCGATCCCGCGCGGGCCGTCCCTGATCTCGCCCAAATCCTGATTTCTCCCAACTCCTGACCTCGCCCAAAGCCCGACCGGAGCCCGTTCCATGGTGTACGCCCCCGTCCGTCCGGACCCCGCACTGCCGCCCGTGCGGGTGAATCTTTACTCGGACACACAGACCAAACCCTCGCCCGCCATGAAAGCGGCGATGATGGCGGCCGAGGTCGGGGACGAGCAGCACGGCGACGATCCCGCGATCCACGATCTCTGCGACCGGATGGCGGCGCTGCTGGGGAAGGAGGCAGCGATGTTCCTGCCCTCCGGCACCATGTGCAACCAGATCGCCATCCTGACCCATTGCCGCGCGGGAGATGAAATCCTCGCCCATGAATC
>JAYVCG010000163.1:0-4083 GCA_043750075.1 Acetobacteraceae bacterium
CCGCCAGAGTTTGCCGCAAGGTGCTGGCTTACAACGTACTGCTGCATCTCGATCAGGCGATGAGCGTGGCCTGACCGGGGAGAACTCGTGGTTCGGGTAATCTATATATTTAAGGTTGAATTTGTAGCCTGAAATACCGGCTGGTGAGTAATGGCAACCGGACGGCCGTGGTGTTTTGGCGGCCGTCCTGAAGCCGTCTGTCCGCCTTATCAGAATCTAGTTAACGGACGCCTGGCGGTAAGCCTTTCCAGCGATATAGGCGACGCCTTCCGGGCCGACCTGTTCGACGTGCATGCAGCCGGCCGGAACTTCACAATGATCGCCGGCACGGAATGTTTCCGGCTTTCCTTCTCTGATCAGCGTGATCTCGCCGCTCAGCACCATGATCCGGGCATCGAAATCGTGCGCGTGCAGGTCGCCTGTATGGCCTGCCTTCTGCCCGCCATGCACGACCTCGAAGCCTTCCCGGCGCAGATCATTTTCGAACGCCTCACGCGTGAGCGGTCCGCCGTCGCGGCGCCGGCCGGCGAGATAGGCGACACCCTCTGGGCCGACGTGCTCGGTGTGCATGCAGCCGGCGGGCACCATGTAGCACTGTCCGGCGCGAAAGGTTTCCGGGCGGTTGTCGCGGGTGATGGTGATTTCGCCGCCAAGAACGAAAACCTTGGCCTCGAAATCATGGCAGTGGTTGGGGTCCACCTTGTTAGGCTTCAGACTGCTGTTGACGACGCGGTAACCGTCACGCTGTAGTTCCGCTTGAAATTCGAGACGATCCATGGACGTTCTCCTGGGTGTGGTTATCCAGCCCGCGTTCGATTGGGGCAGGATGACTGACCTATTTGAAATCCAGCGAAAGGTCAAGTAAAGGCGCGAACCAACGGCATGGCGCGTGATTCAGGAAACACGCATCAAGACCAGAACCATGAAACGAAAAACATTTCCGTTGCGGAAATCCTTGCCGTACCGGGCGCTGGCATCCAGCGCGGTTTCCGCTTCCCTCCCGGTGATCGGCGCCACCTGGACCCTGGCGGCCGCGAGGAACGCCTCCACACGGCCTGAGCCTCAGCCACGTTCATGTAACGTTCACGGCGAAGGCCCAAACCGGCTCGGACACCGTGACTGCCGGCGTAATGGGCTGGCGGGCACTGTCAGGCGCGTTCGCCACGGCATCGGCCTCTGGTTCGCGCGTGAGGATGGCGGCGATGGCCGAGGCATCGACGAACATCAGGCATCACCGCTCAGCTCGTCATGAAAAGTCTTGTCCGCCTCCTGGCCAGTCGCGGGCCGGGCCAGCACACGCTGCCGCAGCGGGCGCGACCGCTCCCTCAACGGCACGGCTTCATCCAGGCGGCGCGGTGCGTTTTCCAGCGCCAGCCTCACCGCCCCGGTCTTGCTGATGTTCTTACGGGACGCCAGCGTCTGGGCCAGACGGTTGACCGTCTCATCACGGACATTGATCGGCATGGCACGGCCTTTTGTGTACGCGATGCCCTCTGTTGTCTTCACGCGAGGACGGCGACCATCCCGCTGTCCGCCGTCCTCCTTGACTCTCCCCCATCCATCGCTATAACCCCCGCTCCCAGGCCGCCGGGCTCGCCCGATGGCCCTTACCGCCTTGGAAAGTCGCCCGCATGTTCGCTGTCATCCGCACTGGCGGAAAACAGTACCGCGTCTCCCCGGACATGGTGCTGAAGGTCGAGAAACTGGAAGCTGAGGCCGGCGCGACCGTGACCTTCACCGATGTCCTCTGCGTCGGCGGCGACCTCGGCCTCACCCTGGGCGGTCCCACCGTCCCCGGCGCCTCGGTCACCGCGACAGTGATCGCGCAGGACCGGCTGGACAAGGTCATCATCTTCAAGAAGCGCCGCCGGCAGAACAGCCGCCGGAAAAACGGCCATCGCCAGCACGTCACCGTGCTGCGGGTCTCCGGCATCAACGCGGCCTGAGGGGCACCCACCATGGCACACAAGAAAGCAGGCGGGTCATCCCGCAACGGCCGCGACACCGAAGGCCGCCGCCTGGGCATCAAGAAGTCGGGCGGCCAAAGCGTCATCGCCGGCAACATCCTGCTCCGCCAGCGCGGCACGCAATGGTATCCCGGCACCAATGTCGGCATGGGCCGCGACCACACCATCTTCGCCCTGATCCCCGGCAAGGTGGAATACCGCCGGCGCTCCGAGGGCAAGGTGCATGTGTCCGTCGTCCCGGTGCCACAGGCCGCCGAATAAACCCACGCGGCATCCCGGACAGCATCGTTCGATCATGGGGGCCGCGGCCCCCATTTTCATGCGAGAGACACCATGAAGTTCCTCGACCAGTGCAAGATTTACGTCCGCTCCGGCGATGGCGGCGACGGCGTGATCGGCTTCCGGCGGGAGAAATACATCGAATATGGTGGTCCCGACGGCGGCAATGGCGGCCGCGGCGGCGACATCATCTTTGAATCCCAGGCGAACCTGAACACGCTGATCGACTTCCGCTACACCCAGCATTTCCGGGCGCGCAAGGGCGGCAACGGCTCCGGCGCCGACCGGACGGGCGCAGCCTCGTCCGAGGTAGTGGTCAAGGTGCCGATCGGCACGCAGGTGTTCGACAACGACCAGGAAACCATGCTGGCCGATCTCGACCAGCCGGGAATGCGGGTGAAGCTGCTGCGCGGCGGCGATGGCGGCTTCGGCAACGCGCATTTCAAATCCTCGGTCAACCGCTCCCCGCGCAAGGCGACCAAGGGATATCCGGGCGAGGAACGCTGGATCTGGCTGCGCCTGAAACTGATCGCCGACGCGGGCCTGGTGGGCCTGCCGAACGCCGGGAAATCCACCCTCCTGGCGGCGTCCTCGGCGGCGCGGCCGAAGATCGCCGATTACCCGTTCACCACGCTGCATCCGCAACTCGGCGTCATCCGGCTGTCGATGTCGGAGGAATTCGTCCTCGCCGACATCCCCGGCCTGATCGAGGGCGCCCATGAAGGCGCCGGACTGGGCGACCGTTTCCTCGGCCATGTCGAACGCTGCGCGGTGCTGCTGCACCTCGTCGATGGCGCCGCCGGGGACGTGGTGCGCGCCTGGCGCACGGTGCGCGAGGAACTGCTGGCCTATGGCGGCGGGCTGGCGGACAAGCCCGAACTGATCGGCCTGAACAAGGCCGACGCCATGACCCCGCGCGAGGCATCCTCCCGCGCCGCGGCGTTACGAAAAGCCTCGGGCCGCCCGGTGATGCTGCTGTCCGGCGTCACCGGCCAGGGCGTGCCAGAACTGCTGCGCGCGTTGCAGAACACCATCCATGACCAACGGCGGGACAAGGCGGCGTGACACCGGCGCCCCGTGGCGTTCCCTGCTTCCCGTCCTCCCCCGGCCTGACCCATTCCCCTCCTCCCCCGGCCCGGCCGGGGGAGGAGGGGGAAAAGGCAATGGGTCAATCCAAGAGGCCACCGGCATGATACCCTCCCTCGCCACGGCCAAACGGCTTGTCGTCAAGATCGGCAGCGCCCTGGTCGTGGATGAGAAAGCCGCCGCCCCCCGCGCCGCCTGGCTGGCGGGCATCGCCGAGGACACCGCCGCCCTGCGCGCCCGCGGCACCGAGGTCATCATCGTCTCCTCCGGCGCCATCGCCCTCGCCCGCCGCACCCTGGGCCTGACACGCCGCCGGTTGAAGCTGGAGGAAAAACAGGCCGCCGCCGCCGTGGGCCAGATCCGCCTGGCACAGGCCTGGAGCGAGGCCCTCTCGGCCCGCGGCCTCATCGCCGCGCAATTGCTGCTCACTTTGGGCGATACCGAGGACCGGCGCCGCTATCTCAACGCCCGCGCCACCTTGTCCACTCTGCTCACCCTCGGCTGCATCCCGGTCATCAACGAGAACGACACCGTCGCCACGGCGGAAATCCGCTTTGGCGACAATGACCGACTCGCCGCCCGCGTGGCGGAGATGGTGCATGCCGACGCGCTGATCCTGCTGTCCGACATCGACGGCCTCTACACCGCCGACCCGCGCCGCGATCCCCTGGCCGCGCACCTGCCCGTGGTAAGCGCGCTGACGCCGGAGATCGAGGCCATGGGCGGCGATCCCCCGCCCGGTTATTCCTCC
>JAYVCG010000164.1:0-9697 GCA_043750075.1 Acetobacteraceae bacterium
CGCCACCACGCGGCCTATGTCGCCAATCTCAACACCGCGCTGAAGGAGCATCCTCAGGTGGTGGCCCTCGGCCTGCCGGGGATGCTGGCGAAACTGGCCGAACTGCCGGAATCGGTGCGTGGTATCGTACGCAACAATGGCGGCGGTCACGCCAACCACACGATGTTCTGGCAGATCATGGGCGGCAAGGGCGGAGCGCCCGCGGGGGAAACCGCCGCCGCCATAACCCGCGATTTCGGCTCCTTCGACAAACTCAAAGAAACCTTCAACCGCGCCGGTCTCACCCAGTTCGGCTCCGGCTGGGCTTTTGTCACGGTGGACCGCGCGGGCAAGCTGGCCGTCGTATCCCGCCCCAACCAGGATACCCCGCTGATGGAAGGCGGAAGGGTGCTGTTTGGCAACGATGTGTGGGAACACGCCTATTACCTGAAATACCAGAACCGCCGCGCCGATTACCTCACCGCCTGGTGGAACGTCGTCAACTGGACTGAGATCGACAAACGGTACGCGGCGGCGAAAGCGGGAACGCTGGACATCTGAACGGGGAGAGCATTCTCCGCGCCATCGCCAGGAACATGTGATACCAGCGGCCCCTGCTGCTGACACATCCGCGTCATCCCCCGGCTCGACCGGGGGATCTCTCGCGGCACGGTGCTGGTACAGATCCCCCGGTCGAGCCGGGGGATGACGGCGAAGGGGCACGGGTCAACAATAAAGGCCGTTGGTATTACTCCGCGTCTTCTGTGAAAAAACGAACGATGACACGCGCATGGGCCGGCGATCCCGGAAAAGCACACCGGCCCATGCGCACATTCAGCCTTCTGGCCGGAAACCCAGGACACGCTGGAACCGGTCCTGATAAGCAGGCCAGACCTCGGGGTTGAGCAGACGCGGGGGCCGCTTCCCGTCCAGAATGTCCAGCATCTGCTCAGCGGCGATTTTCGCGATGTTGTGCCGCGACTGGCGTGTGATGCCGGCGGTGTGCGGACTGACCAGAACGTTATCGAATTGCAACAAAGGGTGATCGGACGGCGGCGGCTCATCCTCCCACACATCCAGCCCGGCACCGGCGATTTTTTTCGCTGTCAGCGCCTCCGCCAGGGCGGCCTCGTCATGGATGCCGCCGCGCGCCGTCGTGATGAAATACGCGTGCGGCTGCATCATGGCGAACTGCGCCGCGCCCATCATGAAACGGGTCTCCCTGGTGTGCGGGCAGTTGATCGAAACGTAATCGGCCTGTTTCAGCAGGTCTTCCAATGTCGCCATTTTCTCCGCGCCGCGAGCGGTGATCTGTTCGGCGCTCAGATGGGGATCGTAGGCCAGCACACGCATTTTGAACAAGCCGCGGCACAGTTCGGCGACCCGCGCGCCGACATTGCCAAGCCCGACGATGCCGATGACGCGGCCAAGCACATCGTCGCCCATGAAGGCGCGGCGATCGTAGGTGTTGCCGGTCCGCATCGCGTGGTCTGTCAGCATGATGCGCTTGCTCAGGCTGAGCATCATGGCCATCACATGCTCGGCGACGCCTTCCTTGTTGCCGCCCGCCTGGTTGACGACGGCGACACCGGCTTTCGTCGCGTCCTCCAGGTTCACCGTGTCGAACCCGGCGCCGTTGGTGGACAGCACGACAAGGTTCGGGCACCGCTCCAGCAACGGCGTATAGCCCTGGTATTGCATTGCCAGCTCCTGGCGGGAGGAGCCGATCTGATACGCATGCGCCTGGGACAGGACGCGCTCCGCCTCGGCTTCCGGGCTGTCGTTGACAAGCTTGTCCAACTGGATGTCCGGCCGACCGGCCATGATGTCCAGATAAATCTGCGCGGAAACCGCGTTCACGTAGAACACGCGTTTCGTGTTCGGTGCCATTGTTCGTCCCCTCCGGAATGGCGCCGGTTCTGGCACGGGAGCGCGCGGTCCGGCAACCGGCCTCGCGATGACATCGGGGAGGGCCGGCCCGCGAACGGACCGGCCCCTATCGCCTTTCGATGATGATCTTGACTTTCACGCCAAGGATCACCACGATCAGCAACAGGAAGATAAGATGTGGTAGCATCTCAGTCCTCCGATGTTGAGCCGGTGGGACCATCCCACCGGCTCTTCGCTTTTAACGGCCAATCGTGAACGAAATGTTGAGACCCCCTGGAAACAGGCATGGGATTGCCTGCCCGCCGCCTCGTGGACGGCGGCACGGTCATGCCGTGAACATCAGGCCGTGGCGGGGGCGGGGCCCCGTGCGCCGCGGAACGCCGGATCGGAATCCCACGGTCCAGGGAACTTGCCAAGGTTGACGACATCGGAAGCGAACACCTGATCCTGGCGCGGCCACTGATCGCGCGGCAGTTCATAGGATATTTCCAAACCGTTACCATCCGGATCGCGGAAGTAAATGCCCAGGGACAGCCCGTGATCGGAGATGTGGTCCAGCTTCACGTTGTTGTCCTTGAGGCGCTTGTACGCTTCCTTCAACTGGTCGAGATCGTCCACCATCCAGGCCATGTGATTCAGCCCGACCTGACCCTGTTGCTGCAACGGCGCGTCGGCGCCGACCGTCATCAGCGCGACTTCGTGCGACATCGCCTTGTCCGCCGACAGGAACACCGCGCGTCCGGGGGAGACATGGTATGTGTGCAGGCCGAGGATGCGTGTGTAGAACTCATGCGAAACAGTGGCGTCGCGCACGTAAAGGTTGATGTGTCCGAGTTTCATGGGAAGAACCTCCTTGTCAGGGTGTGTGATCGTCGCGGTTGAGGAATTCCAGCACCCGGTCTGTTACTTCCTTCTTCGGGTACGTGGCGGCCAGCGCGCGCGCCCGTGTCAGCGGGTCGCTGGCGAAGAAACGTTCGTACAGCACCTGACGCTGCCCGAACGAGGAACAGGAAATGTCCCACGCCAGATGGAACAGTTTCACCCGGTCGCGGGCGCTGCTGCTGTCGGTCGCCAGATATTGTTCGATATGCGGCGCCATTGGCGAATTGAAATCCGCCTCCGTCGGCAGCATCATCAGACTGGAGGAGCCAAGCAACTGGAGAATTTCCGCCATCCGCGGATAAGCGGTCATGAACAGGTTGCGTGTCGTTTCAACGGGCAGCGACGCCGGGCACATCACGCCCCATTCGTTGAGGGTGGCGTCGGCTTCTCCGGCGCGGATGCAGGCGCGCATCAGTTCGGTGTACATCATCAGCTCGCCGATGCGCTCCTGCGTGTGCGGCAGGTGCGCGTTGCCAAGTGTCTCGCTCATCAGAAGTGCTACTCCCAGCACCAGTTCGCATTTCGCGAGATTTTTGACGGCCCCCTGATGCGCGGTATGGGTCGAGGTGGAGGTCAGGATCGGCGCCTCATTCAACCGGTCCACGTCGCCATAGATGAACACGCGCTCCCATGGCACCAGCACGTCGTCGAAGAACACCACGCAGTCCATTTCCTCAAAGCGTGAGCCAAGCGGGTGGTCGAAATGCGACTGGTTGTAATCGAAACTGTCACGGCACAGAAACTTAAGGCCAGGCGTGGCGCAGGGGATGGAGAAATTCAGCGCGAACGGGCTGTGCGATTCCGTGTGCCGTCCCAGACGCGGGGAATAGACCGCGATCTCGTCGGAGAACGGGCCCAGTGTCGCCAGCACCCGCGCGCCCTTGACGATGATCCCGGCGGAAGTTTCGCGGACGGCCTGCAACGCCGTGCCTTCCTCCAGGTTGAACATGCCCGAAACGGTGCGGCTGCGTTGCAGGTTGATCAGAGAATGGGTCAGGACCAGATCGTTTTCCGCGATATGATCGTAATAACGGCGCATGTTTTCGCCGTATTCTTTCTTTCCCTGACCGAAATAATCCGCCGCGCCGGCCCAGGCGGCGAAGTGGACGTTCATGAAGTCGGGGGAGCGGCCCATCATGCCGCAGGTGGTGCGCGCCCAGTTAAGCATCATGACACGGCGGCGTTCGAGGTCTTCTTTTGTACGTGGAATGATGTACGACAACCCCAGCGCATCGCCGGTTTTCGGCGAGGTGAAGGTCATCTGCTCCCTGTACCTCGCCTCACTCTGCAAATCATACAGCGACGCGATGGCCTGGGCGCCGCGGGCGAGGCCGGGATGGGTGGTGACATCCTTCACGCGCTCGCCACGGAACCAGATTTCGCGTTGCTGTTCGCGAAGGCCCGTCAGGTATTGTTGTCCGGTGCGCGCTGGCATGGTGGCCTCCCTGAACCGCGGCGGGAGTGTTCACGGGTGGGGGCGGGTGGTCAACTGGCGTCATGCATGGACGGAAACCGGCATCCAGCAAGTGAGCGCGCGATATGGCATGGCAAGGCATTTTTCAAGGCGATGACTGTGCCGCTTCAGCCGCGATATGTCCGGCAAAGCTGGTGATGAACATTTTCAGACTGGTCAGTTCGGACAGATCAATAAAGTCGCCGGAATGCGCGGCTGTGCGTGGCGAAGCCATTATGGCTGCCGTGGTGTAAAGACGCTCTTGCGTCAATTTGCGGCAGAGAATGTTGTATCGTTCAAGGTAGGATGCGTTTTTGAATTCAGGGAGCAGCGAAAAATGCGTCGATTTGTCGCGCACCGGATTACGTGAGCCGGGTGCGTCCTCAACCAGTATCAGCCATCCCACGAACGGTCGCGGCGCTTCGCCAAACGCGCCTTCACGGAAGGCCGTCCACAGATCAATCGCGGTACCAAGCGCCTCTTCAGTACGATTGTTGAAATTGTTTCCAAAAGATGGCCCAACCTGCGATTTCAGCTCGATGGCCGCCACCAGCCGGCCATGATTGATGATCAGGAGATCCCACGACTTGGTTGGCCGGAAAAATCCTGGCAGCGTCAGCAACTTGCGGCCAATCATCATGTGTGCGTCAGCAAGACCATTGGAGCGGATGACATCCTGAATAAGGGCGATGAATCCATCCATGTTTTTGCCGCTGGTAACACCCGTGCGTTCGCCCTGATCGGCACGACCCAACTCCTTTTGCTTTTGGGCCGCCGCCGCGCGGTTACCCCAGAATACCCTGACGGCTTCACGCGCCTTCAATTCGTAATCCGCGAGATCAAGCGGCATTGGCGCTCCCAACCATGCTGGCAAGCATGGATCGCTCAGCCGGTGTCAGGTGGTAAAGTGCCGCCGCCGCCGCGTTGCAAGCGGCTTTGTCACGGAATTCAGCGGCACGGATAAGTTGGGCGCGTAACGGTGCCGCCACGGATTGCCAATGCGGTACGCGAATGCGGCGCAAATACTGGGCTTGAAAGCGGAAATAACCACCCCGCATTCTGGTCGAATAGAGAGAAATGAACAGACGCGTCACATCCGATAGCAAAATCGCCTGAAGTGCCTGGAGATCCCACACACTCGAGGTGATGAAATACAGGTTGTGATGCGGGTAAAGAGCGCCTGGTTCAAAAACAATCTGCGCGGTGCCCTTGATATCCGGAATGAGCAATTTTGGCATGGCCATGAGCTCCGGATAAATCCGGTCGATCGTACGATACCAGTTCTCGGGATTCTTCCTGGACACATGACGGGATTTTATCACGGCCTGGTGTTGTTCGAGATAGGCCGCGAGTTTCGGATAGAGGTTGAGAGGTACCAGGCTACCATCGGCAGCAAAGGGATTTATGACACCAAAACCGCGCCATTTCACTGTACCCGTGACGATATCCCGCGTCATGGCGAGCGGCAGCTTCCGGTCAGGCTCAACGTCAAGCTCATCATAAGGGCCAATGAAGACATGATCCGCGCCAGTCGCCACACCGATGCCGACTTTGCAATCAGCTTCTTCAAGCCCCGGATACCTGGCTTCCAAACGGCGAATGAGCGCGATCTGATCGGGCCCCTCGAGCATCCATGGCTCACTGCCGCGCGCCACCATCACGGCCTCAGTCACCCCTTTGTTCTTTTCGAGGCCGGGCGCAAGCATCGCATGGGCAAGCACGCGCAATTTCACGGCATCGATTTCCGGCCTGAACGCGATGCGCGTGGCCTTTGGCTTCTCACGATTAATGACGATGATGGCGGGATAAGCGATCACGTCCGAATGGAAGGCGGCCGTGTCCACCATGTCAACAAAATATTTGAGGTGAAATCTCTCAGCGATAAGCCGGCGCAGTGGCCCCCCATAGCGGTTTTTTATCCAACGATCGGCGCAAATGAAGCCAAGATGGCCGTCTGGAGCCAGTAGCGATAATGAATGCTCGATAAATGGAATATAGATGTCGGCGCGATCATAGATTGTGTTGAAACGGCGGCGGTATTCTGACAGCAGCGCGTCGGGGATCAACTCCTGACGCACATAGGGCGGGTTGCCCATGACATGCGTGAAGGATGGCTCGAGCGGAAGCAAAAGAAAATCGCCTTGCCGTAGCCAGCGTTGCTGAAGCGCACTGGTGTCCCGTGCATTGAGCCCGCGGTCCCGTAGTGCCTTCCGCACCCGTTCGCTGGTCAGGCCGTGGCTGGCCTGATGCAGTTCGATGGCTGTGATACAGTCGCCCAAATCCTCCACGACACCACGGCGCGCGTTGGCTGGCACCCGGTCATAAGAGGTAAAAAGCCGCTCGATAACGGAGATCAAGAAATCGCCCTGCCCCATGGACGGCTCAAGCACTCGTGCCTGGTACAAAGGTTTGTCCGCTGTGTAACCAGCGAGATCCAGGATGAAATCCACCACTTCACGGCGCGTGAACACAGCGCCACGGGCTTCAGCCCCAGGATCAGCCATCGCCGGTACAGCGACTTCGGTTGGACAGAAGCCTGGGAGGAAGGCTTGAAAGCGACTCGATTCCAATGGCATTGGGATTAGCTATCTGAAATTCCTGTTTTGTTCCAGGCATTTCTCAATGTCCGTCTGGAAAGTCCGTGCGTACTGATACAGCCAGAAAGATTCTCGCCACGCAGGTTCCAACAGCCCGCAGTGTACCGGCATCATACATCTCCGCGCGTTTTCGTCCCCGTCAGACCGTCAACCCCGTCAGCACCGCCCGCAATTCCGCGATCCCCTCCCTGGTCTCGGCGCTGGTCACGGCGATTTCCGGGAACGCCGCCGGATGGGTGCGGATGACCGTGCGAATGTTGTCCTGCTTGCGCGCCAGGGCGGGTGGTTTCAGCCCATCGGCCTTGGTCAGCACCACCTGATACGTCACCGCGGCGCGGTCCAGCAGCGTCATCATGTCATGATCGGCCTGTTTCAGCTCAATCCGCGAGTCGAGCAGCAGCATCACCCGGATCAGCGTGGGCCGGCCGCGCAGGTAATCGAACATCATGCCCTGCCAGTCGGCCTTGATTTGCTTGGACGCCCGCGCGTAGCCATAGCCTGGCATGTCCACCAGGGTCAGCCGCCCGGCCAGATCGAAGAAGTTCAACTGCCGGGTGCGCCCAGGCTCGGAGGAGGTGCGAGCGAGGGCGTTGCGGCCGGTCAGCGCGTTCAGTAAGGACGACTTACCGACATTCGACCGCCCGGCGAAGGCGATCTCATTGCCTCGCAAGGGCGGCAACTGGTCGAGTTTTTGCGCGCCGTGGAAGAACCGGCACTCGGAGGCGAACAGCTTGCGTCCCGCCTCCAGTTCGTCCTCGGTCAGTGCCGTCCCAGCCACGCCAGCGTCCGTCAGGCGCGGTCCGGTCAGGTGGTCGTCCGGGCGAGGCTCGGCTTGTCCAGTTTGGTGCGGCGCATCATCAGCCATTGTTGTCCGATCGACAGCAGGTTGTTCCAGGTCCAGTAGATCACGAGTCCGGCCGGGAACCCCGCCAGCATGAAGGTGAACAGGATCGGCATGTACTGAAACATCTTCGCCTGGATCGGGTCGGGCGGCGGCGGGTTCAGTTTCTGTTGCAGGAACATGGTGACGCCCATCAGCAGCGGCCAGACGCCCATGTGGAAATAGGGCGACCATTGGCCGGGATCGATGGGGATCAGGCCGAACAGGTTGAAGATGTTGGTGGGATCAATCTGCGACAGATCCTTGATCCAGCCGAAAAACGGCGCCTGACGCATCTCGATGGTGACGAAGATCACCTTATAGAGGGAGAAGAACACCGGGATTTGCACCAGGATCGGCAGGCAGCCGGAGGCCGGGTTGATCTTCTCCTGCCGGTACAGCGCCATCATCTCGGGCTGGAGTTTCTGCGGGTCGTCCTTGTACCGCTCCCGCAATTCCTGCATCTTGGGCGCCAGCAGCTTCATCTTGCTCATGGAGCGGTAGGAGTAATCGGCCAGCGGGAAGAACAATCCCTTGACGATGACGGTGAACACCAGGATGGCGACGCCGAAATTGCCGAACAGGCGGTTGAAGAAGTCGATGGCGAAGAAGATCGGCCGGGTGAGGAAATAGAAATAGCCGAAATCCACCGCCTTGTCGAAATGCGGCAGTTTCAGCGCGGTCTCGTACTTGTCCAGCAGGTGGACCAGCTTGGCGCCGACGAACAGGTGCTGGTTCAGCACCCCCTCGGCGCCGGGGGCGATGGTGATCGGCTCCTGGGTCACGTAATCGACCTGATAGCGGTCCTTGTGAACGGCGGTCTTGTCCTCGATATGGCGGAAGAACACGCGGGTTGGCACCGCCTGATCGGGGATCATCGCGGTCAGCCAGTATTTGTCGGTGATCCCGGCCCACCCGGCGGTGGTGGTCTGTTCGAGGGCGATGCCCTTTTTCTTCTCGCCGTCGGATTTGGCGCCGTCGTAGGTGGTTTCCTTCAGGCTGCCATCGACAACGCCCAGCATGCCTTCGTGGAGGATGTAATAGCCGGCGGTCTCGGGTTTGTAGTCGCGGCGGATACGCGACCAGGGCAGCAGCATGACCGGGCTGGCGGTGGCGTTCTTCACGCTCTGGCGGACGGTGAACAGGTAATCGTCGTCGATGGAGAAGTCGATCAGGAAGGTCAGGCCCTCGCCGTTGTCCCAGCTCAGCGTGGTGGCGCCGCCGCTGGTCAGGGGTCCGCCGGCGGCGGTCCAGAGCGTGTCGTCGGCGGGCAGTTTGACCGTGTCGCCCACCGGGGCGGTCCAGCCGTACTGGACATAATAGGGTTTGTCCTCGGCGCGCGGCTCCAGCAGGCGGACATGCGGGGAGGCGGGATCGATCGTGTCCCGGTAATCCGTCAGCACGACATCGTCGAGGCGGGCGCCCAGGAGGCTGATCGAGCCGGTGAGTTTCTTCGCGTTGATCGCCACGCGCGGCACGTTTTTGGGCACCGTGCTGGCGGTGGACACGGGCTGGCCCGCGCCAGGGGACGCGCCAGGGATCGCGCCGGGTGTGCCGGGCGTGACGCTGGCGGTGGTCTGCGCCGGCGGCTCGGTCTTCGGCAGATAAGGCGCCACGAAGGCCTGAAAGCCCAGCATGATCGCGAGGGAGATCGCGATCGCCAGAATCAGCCGTTTTTGATCCATCAATGCCCCGTTGGGTGGCGGGTATCCGGAACCGGATCCCAGCCGCCTTCATGCCATGGATTGCAGCGCAGCACGCGCCGTGCCGTGAGCGCGCCACCGCGCAGTGCCCCATGTCCGCGCAGCGCGTCAATCGCGTAGTCGCTGCAACTCGGCCAGAAGCGGCAGTTGGCGCCGATCAGCGGACGGATGGTCCACTGATAGGCGCGCACCACGCCGATCCCCAGCCAGGCCGCCGGACTTGTGGTGGTATCCGTCATGGCGCCACCGCCTTGCGCAACGCCCGGCGGAAATCGTCGCGCAGCGCCAGGAAGTCGCGGCCGCGGGTGTTGTC
>JAYVCG010000165.1:0-4259 GCA_043750075.1 Acetobacteraceae bacterium
GGCTGAACCATGAGTGACAGTGACAGACGCGGGGGCGGTAACACCGAGAACCCCAATACCGGCGTGGTGGTCAAGGCGCGGCCCAAGACCCGTAAGCCCGCCATGTACAAGGTTCTGATGCTGAATGACGATTATACCCCCATGGAGTTTGTCGTGCATGTGCTCGAACGCTTCTTTCAGAAGAACCGGGAGGAAGCCACCAACATCATGTTGCACGTCCACCGCCGCGGCGTGGGTGTTTGCGGCGTCTTCACCTATGAGGTCGCGGAAACCAAGGTCACGCAGGTAATGGACCTCGCGCGGCAAAACCAGCACCCGTTGCAATGCACGATCGAAAAGGAATAGCGGGCGGCGCCCGCTGAGCCGTGCCTTCCCCGCCGCGCCCCTTCGCCGCATGGCGCGCGGCGCCGACCTGGGTTCATTCTCGAACCCCGTAGACCAGGAGCAGAGACACCATGCTTTCACGCAATCTGGAGCAGACGCTTCACAGAGCCCTGTCCCTGGCCAGCGAGCGCCGTCATGAATACGCCACCCTGGAGCATCTGCTCCTGGGTCTGACGGACGACATGGATGCCGCCACGGTGCTCAAGGCCTGTGGCCTGGATCTGGCCAAGCTGCGCACCGACCTGTCGGAGTTTCTCGACAAGGATCTGGCGGGCCTCGCCACCGACCGGCCGGGCGATCCCAAACCCACCGCCGGCTTCCAGCGCGTGGTGCAACGCGCCGCGATCCATGTGCAATCCTCCGGCCGCGACGAGGTGACCGGCGCCAACGTGCTGGTCGCCCTGTTCAGCGAACGGGAAAGCCACGCCGTCTATTTCCTGCAAATGCAGGACATGACGCGTCTGGACGCGGTCAACTTCATCAGCCACGGCATCGCCAAGGCGCCCGGCCGGTCCGCGCAGCGGCCCGTGCTTGGCAGCAACAACCAGCAGCCCAATGAAGGCCCGGCCGAGCCGGAGCGGGAGGAAAAACCCAACCGCCGCGGCAATCAGGACGCGCTGACCAATTACTGCGTCAACCTGAACAAGAAGGCGCTGGCCGGAAAGATCGACCCGCTGATCGGCCGCGATATGGAGATCGAGCGGACGATCCAGATCCTCTGCCGCCGTACCAAGAACAACCCGCTGTACGTGGGCGATCCGGGTGTCGGCAAGACCGCCATCGCGGAGGGCCTGGCCAAGCGCATCGTCGAGGGCGACGTGCCGGAAGTGCTCGCCAAATCCACCATCTTCGCGCTCGACATGGGCTCGCTGCTGGCGGGCACGCGCTATCGCGGCGATTTCGAGGAACGGTTGAAGGCCGTGGTGAACGAACTGGAAGCGCTGCCGGGCGCCATCCTGTTCATCGACGAAATCCATACCGTGATCGGCGCCGGCGCCACCAGCGGCGGGGCGATGGATGCGTCCAACCTGCTGAAACCGGCGCTGGCCTCGGGCAATCTGCGCTGCGTCGGCAGCACCACCTATAAAGAATTCCGCAACTATTTCGAAAAGGACCGCGCGCTGGTCCGCCGCTTCCAGAAGATCGACGTGAACGAGCCGACGATCGAGGACAGCATCAAGATCCTGCGCGGCCTGAAACTGAACTACGAAAAACACCACAAGGTCCGCTATACCGATGAGGCGATCCGCGCCGCCGTGGAATTGTCGGCCAAGTACATCAACGACCGCAAACTGCCCGACAAGGCGATCGACGTGATCGACGAGGTCGGCGCCTCGCGCATGTTGCTGCCGGAGCATAAGCGCCGGAAGACCGTGACCTTGCGCGATGTCGAGGAAATGGTCGCCAAGATCGCCCGCATTCCCCCGAAAAGCGTCTCGGCCGACGACAAGGAAACGCTGCGGACCCTGGAACGCGATCTGAAGGCGCTGGTGTTCGGCCAGGACAAGGCGATCGAGGCACTGGCGGCGGCGATCAAGCTCGCCCGCGCCGGGCTGCGGGAGCCCGAGAAGCCGATCGGCAATTACCTGTTCTCCGGTCCGACCGGTGTGGGCAAGACCGAGGTGGCGCGGCAACTCGCCTCGACGATGGGGATCGAACTGATCCGCTTCGACATGTCGGAATACATGGAGCGGCACAGCGTTTCGCGGCTGATCGGCGCGCCGCCGGGCTATGTCGGTTTCGACCAGGGCGGTTTGCTGACCGACGCCATCGACCAGCATCCGCACGCCGTGCTGCTGCTGGACGAGATCGAGAAGGCGCATCCCGATCTGTTCAACATCCTGTTGCAGATCATGGATCACGGCAAACTGACCGATCACAACGGCAAACCGGTGGATTTCCGCAATGTCATCCTGATCATGACCACCAACGCGGGTGCCTCCGATCTCGCCAAGGAAGCGATTGGTTTTGGCCGGGAGTCGCGTGCGGGTGAGGACGAGGATGCGATCAAGCGTCTGTTCACCCCGGAATTCCGCAACCGCCTGGACGCCAACATCGCCTTCTCCGGTCTGACGCCGGAAATCGTTGGCCGCGTGGTGGAGAAATTCGTCATGCAGTTGGAGGCGCAACTCGCCGACCGCAACGTGACGATCGAGGCCTCCTCGGGCGCCAAGGAATGGCTGGCTGAGCGCGGGTACGACAAGCTGTATGGCGCGCGCCCGCTGTCGCGGGTGATCCAGGAGCACATCAAGAAACCGCTCGCCGAGGAATTGCTGTTCGGCAAGCTGGTCAAGGGCGGCTCGGTCAAGGTCACGTTGAAAGACGACAAGCTGGTGTTCGAGATCATCGAAGCCGCCGCGCCGCCGACCCCGCCGAAACCGGAAGGCGAGTCCGAAGACGGCACCGACAAGGAGCCCGAAGCGGTCGAATGAGATCCTCACAGCCCAGACCTGTTCAAATGGGTCTGGGCTGGCGGCGGAAACGGGAGAATGCGTATGGATGACGTGACACGGGTGGATGTTCCTGCTCAACAAGCGGCGGGCACGCGGATCGACATTGTGTCCGATGTGATTTGCCCGTGGTGTTTCATCGGCAAACGCCAGCTTGAACGCGCGCTCGTCACTTTGAATGATGAGGGGCTGAGGTTTTCCATCCACTGGAATCCGTTTCAGCTCAATCCCGACATGGCGAGGGAGGGCGTGGATCGCGCTCAGTACCGCGCCTGGAAATTCGGTGGTGCTGAGAAGGCCGCCGCGATCGATGCCCGTATTCAGGAAGCCGCCGCCGCGGTGGGGCTGAATTTCCGCCAGGATTTGATGAAGCGCACCCCGAACACCATTGACCCGCATCGTTTGATCTGGTTCGCCGGTCAGAAAGGCGTGCAGGACGCGGCGATGGAGACGATGTTCCGCGCTTATTTCCTGGAAGGCCAGGATATTGGTCAGCATGATGTGCTGGCCGATTGCGCCGCCGCTTCCGGTCTCGACCGCGATGAGGTGCTGGCATTTCTGAGCAGTGGCGTCGCGGACCAGGACATGCGCGCCGCCGATCAGGCCGCGCGGGAGGCGGGCGTCAGTGGCGTGCCCTCGTTCTTCCTGGACGGATACGCGGTGTTCTCGGGCGCGATGCCCGCGGAAACGATGGCGAACGCATTCCGCCAAGGCAACAAAGCACTGCGGGAACGCGCGGCTTCCGGCCAAAGCTGACCCCGCCTTCTGTCCCTGAAGAACAAGAGATGGTTTCCAAAGGCGAGCCTTTGGCGGAGGTCCAGGAGGCAGCGCCTCCCAAGGGGCCATGGGGCGGGGTCACGGGGCAGCGCCCCGCGTTCTTCCCTTCAAACATTCCCCTCAAGGCGCGTCACGGTAGTGGGTCAGTTTGAAATTCCTGGCTGGCATCATGATGCTCTGCCCGTACGAAAATCCGGAATGTCCGGCGCCTTGACCGCCGGGGGCATGACCCAGAGCGGTTTCTGGATCGCGGTACGCGAAAGATTCACCACAGAGTTAGCCAGCGGGCGCGGCCCGCACCCCCATGAATGTAAATGGCGGATTTCCGCGATTTTTTCGAAGTCCGGATTTCTATTTACATGGTAGGCACAGGGACACAGAGATGCTCCCTTGAATTCACGAAGGAATCTCTGTGCCCCTGTGTCTCTGTGGTGAAGCTTGCCGCCCTCACGGCGGCACGGCGGGGAAAAGGACGCGCGATGGTGCCGTGACCGTTCCGGCGCACCGGATTCCAGCCTGAATCACGCGCCTGATCCAAGGGAAATTTCAAACTGACCCACTACCCGCGTCACACACGCGTTGACAACGCCATGGGCCCGGCCGCGCGCGTCTGACGCCCGGACGCCCCATAAAACGGCTCAGCCGTGA
>JAYVCG010000166.1:0-2626 GCA_043750075.1 Acetobacteraceae bacterium
TCCACGGAACGATGCTTGTCCGTGGCGAAATCGCGCAACTGGATGGTGTCCAGCGACCAGAGGCCGTTTTCCAGCGCCCGCCCGGCCAGGGAATGGCCAAGCGGTCCGGGGAACATTTCCGGAAATAACGTCAGGACGGAAGCGCGCCAGGTCATGCCGCGGACTCCGTCCGGACGGCGGAACCATGGAGTTTCGCACCATCCGGTTCGGACATGCCTGATTGGGACATGCCAGATTGAGTGGTGTCCGGCTCCGGCGCGTCTTGTCCGGGATCGTCCGGTTCCACGCCGTTCGGTCCGGGGATGTGCGTTTGGGGCACGTCGATCTCATCGGGCGGCGCGATCGTCACGCGTCCCGCGGCGATGTTCACTTCCGGCACGCAGGCGGCCGTGAAGGGGATGAGCAAGGACGCGGCGTGCTCCCGCGCGATCTCCAGGATGACGCCCGCGCCGTGATCGTGCACGGCCGCGACCATGCCCAGAGCGGCGCCCTTTTCATCGACCGCCGCCAGTCCGGTCAGATCGGTGAGGTAATATTCGTCGTCCTCCGGTGGCGGCAGAGCGGCGCGGTCGATGAACAGTTTCGTGTTGGTCAGCCGTTCCACCGCGGCGCGGCCAGTGACCTTCACCGTCGCGCCATCGATGATCTCGAAAATCTCGGCGACCCCTTCCCCAACCCAGCGCAGCGTGAACCGCCGTCCCGTGCCGTCGGACAGCGGGCCGTAGGCGGTCAGCGCCACCGGGTCGGCGGTGTGACTGGTCACGCGCGCGCGGCCGCGAATGCCGTGCGCGCGGCCGATGACCCCCAAAAGAATGGGCACACCCAGCAGAATGGGAGGACCGGACAAATCAGCCCGCCGCCGCCGCGGCCGCCTTCAGCCGTTCCTGCGCCTTCTTTTTCGGCGCGGACTGGACCGGCTGTTCTTTCCACACCGGCATTGGCGCCAGCCCGGCATGGCCGAGGAAACGGGCCACGCGCTCGGTCGCCAGCGCGCCGTGGTTCAGCCAGTGGGTGATGCGTTCCGGCTGCAAACGGATGCGGTCGGTGTGCTCGGCGGGCAGCATGGGGTTGTAGGAACCCAGTTTCTCGATGAAGCGTCCGTCGCGCGGGCTGCGGCTGTCGGCCACGACGATGTGGTAATAGGGGCGCTTCTTGGCGCCGGCGCGGGCGAGGCGGATTTTGAGACCCATGGTGGGCTTTCTCCTGTTGGTGTGCGGAACGCGGGTGTTCAGAACGGACGGCGCGGCTGCCCCATGCCCTTCGGCATCAGGGCTGAGAGACCGTTACGCATGAGGCCCTTCTGGCCCATCTTGTTCATGCGTTTCATCACGGTGGTCATGTCGTCGAACTGTTTCAGCAATTTGTTGACTTCCTGCACCGAGGTGCCGGAACCGGCGGCGATGCGTTTCTTGCGGCTCGCCTTGATGATGTCGGGCAGACGCCGTTCCTTCATCGTCATGGACCCGATGATCGCCGCCTGACGTTTCAGAACCTTGTTGTCGATGTCGGCGTTTTCGAGCTGCTGCTTGATCTTGCCAACGCCCGGCAGCATTCCCAGGATGCCCGACAAACTCCCCATCTTCTGGATTTGCCTTAACTGGGCCGCGAAATCCTCCAGGTCGAACTTGCCGCGCATCATCTTGGCGGCGAGTTTCTCGGCCTCTTCCTGGTCGATCGTCTCGGAGGCTTTTTCCACCAGCCCCACGATGTCGCCCATGCCGAGGATGCGGCCCGCGACACGTTCGGGGTGGAAATCCTCCAGCGCGTCCTGTTTTTCGCCGGTGCCGATCAGCTTGATCGGGGCGCCGGTGATGGCGCGCATCGACAGGGCGGCGCCGCCGCGGGCATCGCCGTCCATGCGGGTCATGACGATGCCGGTGATGCCAAGCGCGTCATGGAACGCCTTGGCGGTGTTGACCGCGTCCTGGCCGGTCATGGCATCGACCACCAGCAGCGTTTCCGCCGGATTGGTGGCGGCGCGGATTTCCTTCACCTCCGCCATCAGCACTTCGTCGATCGACAGGCGCCCGGCGGTGTCGAGCAGCACGATGTCGTAGCCCTCGCGCCGTCCGGTATCCATGGCGCGCAGGGCGATCTGCACCGGGGTCTGGCCGGGGATGATGGGCAGGCTGGGGACGCGCGCCTGTTCGGCCAGTTGCTGCAACTGCAACTGCGCGGCGGGCCGTTGCGTGTCCAGGCTGGCGAGCAGGATTTTCTTCTTCAGCCGGTCGCGGAAGCGCAGCGCCAGCTTGCCCGCCGTGGTGGTCTTGCCCGAGCCTTGCAATCCCACCAGCAGGATCGGCACCGGCGCCACGGCGGCGAGGTTGATGGGCACCGCCCCCGCGCCGCCCAGGGCTTCGATCATGACGTCGTTGACGATCTTGACGACCTGCTGGCCGGGGGAGACGGAGTGCAGCACCTCCACCCCGATGGCGCGGTCGCGGACCTTGGTGATGAAGTCGCGCACCACCGGCAGCGCCACGTCGGCGTCGAGCAGCGCCAGGCGGACTTCACGCAGCGCCTCGGCCACGTCCAGTTCGTTCAGCGTGCCCCGGCCGCGCAGGCGGTCGAACACGCCGGTGAGCTTGTCGGAGAGAGCCTCGAACACCTGGAAACCCTTTCTGCC
>JAYVCG010000167.1:0-4741 GCA_043750075.1 Acetobacteraceae bacterium
TCGAGCAGGTCTTTCAGTGTGCGGCCGGGCAGGTGATCGACATCCATCAGGTGGTAATGCCCGGTGATGCCCGCCGCGGCGAAGGCGTCGATGTGCAAGGCGGGTGCCAGCGATTTCAGGATGTTCGCGCCGATCAGTCCGGTCAGGGCCTGGCGGGGGGGCGGGGGGGTCATGTCTGCTCCTGCGGTCAGCCGTCTTGCGGATCGTGGCTGAACCGTGTCTCCATGACAGAGACCTTGTCCTCTGTCATCCGGGAACGCCCATGAAACTGTCCGAGATCGCCCAGGTGGTGCGGAGTAAGAACGCTGGGCCGAGACGGCTCACGCTGGATGTGATGTTCGCGACGGAGGCGGATTATCAGCGTGTGGTGCAATCGCCCGCGCTCAGTGCCGCGGCGGTGGGGCGGTTGTATGGGGTGGCGGAGGGAGAGGTCACCGTCATTCCGTATCCGCCCGCGCGGGCCATCAAGATCGTGCTGGCGCGGCGGGTGATGGCGGGTGATCCGGGGGATGTGGATGTGTATGGAGCGCAGCAGCATGCGCCTTTGCTGGGGGTTGAGATATGAGGGAGGGCGGGGCTTCCCCAGGAGGGCGCCGCCCCATGTGCATCAGGATAAGACCGGAGAGGGGAAGCTTCGTTCTCCAAAACCGTCATCCTCCGGCTCGACCGGGGGATCTGCATCAGCACGATGCCGCGACAGATCCCCCGGTCGAGCCGGGGGATGACAGTTGGGAAAAATATCCCCCATCTTCCGGCCTTTTCTTTCCGCAACCCATGAGCATCCTCCCATGAGCGCCTCCGGCCGCATTCTCACCGAAATCCGCCGCTCCCGCCGCCCGCTGCGCCTTCTGGGCGCCTCCGGCCAGTTGGGCTACGGCATCCCCACGCCAGGCTTCACCACCGGCCTGGCGCGCAAACCCGACATGATCGGCTGCGACATGGGCTCCATCGACATTGGCCCCACCTATCTCGGCAAGGGCGAGATGGCGACCTCCCCCGAAGCCACCCGCCGCGACCTGCGCAAAGTACTGCACGGCGCGCGCAGCCTCGACATCCCCCTCATCATCGGCTCAGCGGGCTCGGCGGGCGCGGGGCCACACCTGGAAGCCACCCTGGCGCTGATCCGCGACATCGCCCGCACCGACGGGCTGCGCTTCCGCATGGCGGTGATGCGCGCCGACATGGCCCGCCCCATGCTTCTGGAGGCCAACCGCACGGGCCGCATCCTCCCCTTCGACGACATGCCGCCGCTGACGGACGAGGACATCACCGAGGCCGCGCACATCGTCGGCCAAATGGGCACCGGTCCGTTCCGCCACGCGCTGGAGGCGGACGTCGATGTCATCATCGCCGGCCGCGCCTGCGACACCGGCATCTTCGCCGCGCTGCCGACATTACTGGGCTTTGACACCGGCCTCGCGGTCCACATGGCCAAAATCATCGAATGCGCCTCCTTGTGCTGCGTGCCGGGCGGGCGCGACCCGATCCTGGCGGAACTCGACGACACGGGATTCATCCTGGAAAGCACCAACCCTGAACGCCGCGCCACCCCCACTTCAGTCGCCGCGCACAGCATGTACGAACAATCGGACCCGTTCACGGTGCAGGAACCGGACGGGATGCTCGACCTGAGCCAGGCGAAATACGAGGCGGTGGACGACCGGCGCACCCGTGTCTCGGGTGCTATGTGGCGGAACACGGACAATCCCACGATCAAGCTGGAGGGTGCCCGGCTGATCGGCGAACGCGCGGTGCTGCTGGCGGGCGCCGCCGATCCGCGTTTCATCGCCCAGAGCAAGGAAATCCTGCCGAAACTCGCCGATCTGGTGCGCGATCTGGTGTGCGAGGACCAGCCCCAGGATTACACGTTGCGATTCCGTGTCTATGGCGTCGATGGCGTGCGCATGGTGGTGCCCGCGGGCGAGGCGCCGCCGGGCGAGATCTTCCTCATGGGCGAATGCATCGCGCCGACACGGGAACGCGCGTCCGAGGTGGTGCGGACCTGCAAGCAATATCTGCTGCATTTCGGCTATCCGGGACGGCTCTCGACCGCCGGCAATCTCGCGTTCCCGTTCACGCCGCCCGAGGTGTCACTGGGTCCGGCATATCGTTTCAGCGTGTATCATTTGCTGAAGGTTGACGATCCGGACACGCTGTTCCCGGTGGAGGTCGAGACGGTTTAGGGTGTTTCCCTTGTTCTGTCCCGTGCTCTGACTGGCACGCGCGGGTTCAGGTGTTCTTCATGGGGCGCGGTACGCGAAAGCTTCACCACAGAGACACGGAGGCACAGAGAATTTTTCGTGCATTCAAGGGAGAATCTCCGTGCCTCCGTGTCTCTGTGGTGAAGCTTGCCTTCTTTCCGGCGGCACAGCGTGGATGCGTGCGCGCGAAAGTGGCATGACCCCACCACGGCGGAGGAAACCATGAGCGAATACCAGTACTACGAATTCCAGGCGATCGACCACCCGTTGACGGAAGAAGACCGGGAAATGCTGCGCGGCTTGTCCAGCCGGGCGCGGATCACGGCCAACAGCTTCACGAATTCGTACAATTATGGTGACTTCAGGGGCAATCCCATTAAGTTGATGGAGCGGTGTTTCGATCTGCATTTGCATCTCGCCAACTGGGGTTCGCGCCAGTTCATGATCCGGGTGCCGAAACGGTTGATCGACAGGGACAAACTCGATGCGTGCATACAGGAAACGGATGAGGCGCGGGTCCATGACATGGGCGAGAACCTGATCCTCGACATCAATCGCGCTGAGATCGAAGCCGATGAGGAATTCGACGACGGGGGAGACGAGGGCGCGGGCTGGCTCGCGTCCCTGGCGCCCTTGCGGGCGGAGCTTCTGGCGGGGGACCAGCGGCTGTTTTACCTTCTTTGGCTGATGGCGGCCGAGAACGAGGTCTTCCGCGAGGACGCGCCTGAGCCGCTGCCTGGCCTTGGCCCCCTCACCGGCGCGCTGGAGGCGTTCGCGCGGTTCTTCGACATCGATTCTGACCTGGTGCGCGCGGCGGCGGAACGATCCGCCACCGGGATGTCGGATGCCGCGTCCTCCGCCGCGGCCGGAACGGTCATCGCGGGGATGAGCGGCGCCGGGAAGACCCAATGGCTCACGCGCCTGTGGGACGGCGATCCGCATGTGGGCGCTGAACTGAGGGCCGCTGTCCGGCGCCAGACGGCCACCGGGGACGGCCAGACGGAACCGCCCCGCCGCACCGTGGGCGAACTCCTGGCCCGCGCCAAGGTACTGGGCGAGGAACGCGAACGGGCGGAAGCCGAACGCGCGGCAGCCGAACGGGCGCGGCTGGCGCGGCAGGCGGAGGCCGCCCGGCAGGCCCGTGCCGATGCGCTCAGGAAACGCGGGGAGGGCGTGTGGCGGGACGTGGAGACCGAGATCGAGTATCGTAACGCCTCCGCCTACGACAAGGCGGCGCTCCTGCTGAGCGATCTGCGGGTGGTGGCGGAACAGCAAGGCACACTGGCGGATTTCTCCCGGCGCGTCCGTTCGATCCGGGAACGGCATGTGCGTAAGGCGCGGTTCCTGGACAGGATCACGGACCTTTGAACACGCGTGATGGAGGTTGTCCGGCGCCCCAATCGCCGTTTTCCGGTTCGGCTGGGGCGCCGTTTTCTCGTCCCGGCCTGAATATTTCCAGGCGGCGGCCCATGCCGCCAGCCAGCCTCAGGACAGCCGGGCGGGCGGCCTGTGCCGAGGGCGGGCCCACCCGTGTTGAAAGACCGTCGAGCCAGCCGTCCCTGTTCCTGCCGTGACCTGATCATAAAGACAGAGTTTCAGTCATATGAACGATCCTCACACCATCGTCAGCCCGCCGGAGACGGAGAGAGTCTGGCCGGTGATGTAGGCGGCATCGTCCGACAGCAGGAAGGCGATGGTGCCGGGGTAATCCTCGGGCGTGCCGATGCGGCGGAGCGGCACGGCGCGGGCCAGGGCCTCGCCGATCTTCGCGGCATTGGGGGAAGCGTCCTTGATCGCATCGAATAACGGGGTATCGGCCGGACCCGGACACAGCACGTTCAGCGTGACGTTCCGCCGCGCGAGTTCCCGCGCCATCGTCTTGGTGAAGGCGATGATGCCGCCCTTGCAGGCGCTGTAAACCGCCTCCCCCGACGAGCCCACCCGGCCCGCGTCGGAGGCCACGTTCACCACCCGCCCGAACCCCCGCGCCGCCATGCCGCGCACCACGACATGGTGCATGTGCAGCGGCCCATACAGGTTGATGCCGATCACCTTGTCCCAGAACGCCGTGTCGGTATCGAGGAAGTTCATCATCCGGTCCCAGCCCGCGACATTGGCCAGCAGGTCGGCGGGACCGGTCGCGGCCTCGAACGCGGCGGCCGATCGTTCCACAGAGGCCCGGTCGGTGATGTCGGTGCGATACGCATGGGCGCGGCCAGCGCACAGGGCGGCGGTGGCCTCGGCGCCCGCCTGGTCGATGTCGAAAATTCCGACTTCGCAGCCTTCCTGAGCCAGCCGGACGGCGGTGGCGCGGCCAATGCCGCTGGCGCCGCCGGTGACGATCGCGCGTTTACCCGTCAGTCCCCGCATGTGTTCCTCCGTCAGGAGGGATGTTCGGCGGTTCCGGGGAAAACGTCCAGGGTGGATGAGAAGAAGGCAAGCTGACATGCTCCCGGCCCTGAAGGACCGGGGTTCCCAGTTTCCTGGGCTGCTTCCTGCTTCATCGACGCTGCCCATGGGGTTTACCGCCCGCACTGCTT
>JAYVCG010000168.1:0-12476 GCA_043750075.1 Acetobacteraceae bacterium
AACGACTTCGCCACCCTCAAGAAAAAAGCCACCGCCGATTTCCTCGCCACACTGGGCGTTTATGGTGGCTTTTGCCAGCAACTGCGGGACGTGCTGCCCAAAGACGCGATCTGGGTGCGCGACGTGACGCAGAACAACTCGACCTGGGGCAACCGGCTCTTTCCGATCGATCACCCGCATCAGAGCGTCTTCCCGGTCGGCGCCGGCATCGGCCAGGGCCTGTCGCTGGGTCTGGGCGCCGCCGCCGCGGCGGGCGATCGTAAGACGATCGTGATGACCGGCGATGGCGGCTTCTTCCTCAATGTCGGCGAGCTTTGGACCGCCGTGCAGGAGAACCTCGACATGGTCGTGATGGTGATGAACGACCGCGGCTATGGCGTGATCAAACGCATCCAGGACGCGACCCAGCAAGGCCGCCGTTTCTTCGCCGACCTGCAAGGCCCGGACATCGGCAAGCTCGCCGCGCTGTCGGACATTCCGTATTTCAAATGTTCCAGCGCGGACAGTTTCGGCGCCACGGTGGCGAAAGCCCTGGCGATCAAGGGCCTGACCATGGTGGAAGTGGACATGAACGCCATCGGGGAATTTCCGCCCTACTACCCGTTCAACCAGCGCCTGGGGTGACGGGAGGGCACGCGGCGCCGGCACGGACCTGGATCAATCATGCACGGTACACATGCTTTCTTCCTCCGTGCCCTCCGTGGTGAGACCCTTTCGCGTTCCCCCATCGCGTCAGCCGCATCCCAAGAACCCGCGCGCTCAACCGCCCGCCGTGGCCGGATCGCTCACCACGTTGACGATCCGCTGCGGCGAGGCATGAATGCCCAATATCCGTAACGTCTGATCGCCAAAGGTGCGAAAGACATGCGGCGCGCAGGCTGGCAAAGTAATCATGTCACCGGGTCCGAGGCGGGCGGGCGTGTCCTCCTGCCCTTCCAGGAAAGCCTCCATGGCGCCTTCCAGCACGAACAGGCATTCCACATAGGGATGCCAGTGCATCGGCGTCGCGTAACCGGGCGCGCAGATCTGCACCCCGGTGAAAACCGGCGACCCGTCCTGCCCGGTCAACCGCCGGTATTCGGCGAGCGGCCCGAAGCGGGTGGGCTCGACCTCGCTCGACCGGATGATCTTCGCTTCCGCCTGGGGACGCATGACCGGGCTCCTTCGCCTGTGGCGGTCAGGCTGACGCCAGCGCCAACGTCCTGTCAACGCCCCAGGCGCCATCGCGGCCGGAGATCAACGTGGATCGCCGGGCCTGTCATGAAAGTCACGATCTTGTGGACGAACAACAAAGCGAACGGACACCAGGAAATTGCTGAAAACAAATGAGCGCAATCATCGGTAGAGTCAAGGTTTTTCAATGGGTTGATCTTCAGGACGGGGCTTTTAAAAAATATCTGTCCATGATCCTGTGCCGTGCGGCACTGTTCCACACTGGAAACCCCATCATGTGTCACCGGGCCACGTGAATCTCCCGCCATTCGTGCCGCGCTTCAATGGAGGCGAGACATGCGTGGCGGCGCCTGGCAACAACTGACAGGAGTAACTCATGTTCATGACCAGACTGTTCGTGGCGGCCGCCGCGATGCTCGCGTCAACGGCCGCGATCGGATTGCATCCGGCGGCGGCGCTGCCGTTGACGTTTTCCGCCTCGGGGAGCAATCCCGCCAGCATCCAGGCCACGGTCGATGCGTATCGCGCCGATCTGGGCGCGCTGAACACCAACGTCGCCGGCTCGTTCGGCAGCGGACGGCGGGAGATCAACTGGGACGGCGTGCCGGATGGTTTCAGCGCGCCCAACCAGCTTCCGGCCAATTTCTTCAACGTCAACTCCCCGCGCGGCGTGGTGTTCACGACGCCTGGCAGTGGTTTTGAAGTGAGTTCCACCGTGGCCTCGGGCGTGCCGGTGCGGTTCGGCAACATCGACCCGAGCTATACCGCGCAGTTCCAGACCTTCTCCGCGCAGCGTTTGTTCACCCCGCTCGGGAGCAACACGCAGGACGTGACGTTCTTCGTGCCTGGCACCACCACGCCCGCGTTGACTCGCGGGTTCGGCGCCGTGTTCGCGGACGTGGACTTCGCGAACACGTCGAGCATCGCTTTCTTCGATGTCAACAATGCCCTGCTCGATACGTTGTTCGTTCCGGCTGGTCCCGACGGCGGATTGTCGTTTCTTGGCGCGGATTACGGCGCGTCCCTTGTTTCACGAGTGCGCGTGACCGCCGGGAACGCCGCTCTCGGAGCGATCGAGCGCGGCAACGATCTCGTCGTGCTGGACGATTTTGTTTACGCTGAACCCGTTCCCGAGCCTGGCACGCTGGCCTTGCTGGCGGTGGGAACGATTGGCCTGGGCCTGACACGACGCCGCCGGCGCGTCTGATTTGGTGCCGTCATGCCCTGGGTGTCTGGGGCATGACGGTATCATCGTTGCTGACCACATGGCGTCTCTCCGCCAGCACGCCACCGCGAACCCCCTTCTCCGAATGTCCGGATATGGCGCGTTTTTCCGGATCATGCCGGGTGGAAGCGGGCGGGGTCGATCCGGGCCAGGATGGCGCGTGCCTCATCTGGATCGTGATCAAGTAACAAATCGGCCACGAGGCGGCCCGCGGCGGGGGCGGTCTGGATGCCGTAGCCGCCCTGGCCGACGCACCAGAAAAATCCCTCAGCGTTACGATCCCAACCGAAACAAAGACTTCCATCGGGCGTGAAAGTACGCAGGCCAGCCCATGCGTGTTCGACGCGATGGACCTGGATGTCCAGGGCTTCTTGCATCCGCGCGATGCCCAGGGCGATGTCGATTTCCTCGGGCTGAACGTCGTGCGGATGGGAGATCGTTTCGTCGGCGGGAGAGACCATCAGGCGGGTGCGGGCCTCGGGGCGGGCGTACCAGTGCTCGGAGACATCCAGGGTCATGGGCCAGTGTTCCGCGTCCCAGGGCTGGGGGTTGATGACCGCCGCCGTGCGCCGTTTCGGGATCAGACCAACCGGGGCGATCCCGGCCAGCGCCGCGACCTCATCGGCCCAGGCACCGGCGGCGTTGACGATGGCGCCGGCCTGGAACACGGTGCCCGCGGCGGTTTCGACGTGCCACGCGCCGGAGACGCGGGTGATTTTTCCGGCGCGGTGGCGCAGCGCCAGGACGCCGTTCCGGGCGCGTGCCTGGCGCAGGAAGCCCTGATGGATGGCGCTGACATCCATGTCGAACGCATCGTCCTCCACCGCGGCGCCCGCGGCGTAGTCCGGCCGCAGCGCGGGCAGCATTGCCCTGGCCCCGGCGGGCGTGACGCGGCGCAGACCGGCGCCCGCGGCCAGCGCCTGCTCCAGCTCCGGCAGTTGTTCCGCCGTGGCCAGGAACAGCACCGGCCTCTGGCGCATCAGCGGCGTGGCGGCGAACCCCTCGGGCGGCGTTTCAAAGAAGCCGCGCGAAAGGCGGGTCAGCAGCCGCACATCCGGCGGGCCGTAATTCGCGGTCCACAGCGCGGCGGAGCGGCCGGTGGTGTGGTATCCGGCGGCATCCTCCATCTCCAGCAGCGCGACGCGGCGGTGTCCGGAGAGGTACGCGGCGGCAGAGGCGCCCGCCATGCCCGCCCCGATGACGATGACATCGAAAACCCGCTCCGTCATGACATGCTCCGGCTTGCCTCCCCGCCTTTACCGCGTGATGATCCCTGGCGAAGAATGGAGAGGGCAGCATGGTCGATCTGGTGATCCGTGGCGATACAATAGTCACCCCCCTGGGCGTGGGCGCGCATGACATCCTGATCGCGGGGGAAAAAATCGTCGCGGTCACCGCCAAGGGCGCGCTGCCAGTGCCCCAGGGGGCGCGGGTGCTCGACATGGGCCAGAAGATCGTCATGCCAGGCGGGATCGACCCGCATGTGCATTGCAAATGGCACCTGCCCAACCCCGATGGCAGCGCCGGTCTGACCGAGCCGCCGGATGTGGTCAGCAAGGCCGCCGTGCATGGCGGCACCACGACGATGATCGACTTCACCCGCGCCTCAATGGGCCGCGACGTGCGCGACGCCATCGAGCAGCGGGAGAAGGACTGGAAAGGCCACACCGCCTGCGATTACGCGCAGCATCTGATGGTCGAGGGCGCGCTGCCCATCGACCTCCCCGGCCAGATCGGCGAGGCGATCCAGGCGGGTTTTCCCACCGTCAAAATCTTCACCACCGACATCACGCCAAGCCGCAAGGGCCGCATGGTGGATTTTGGCGACATCTGGGAGATTTTCCAGGTGCTGGCGGCGAACAAGGGTCTCGGGGTCATTCACTCCGAGGACAATGACATCGTCATGCATATGTACGCGAAATTGATCCGCGAGGGCCGCACCGGCTTCGAGCATCTGGCCGAGGTCCATAACACGCTGTCGGAGGATGTTTCGTTCCGCCGTGTCATCCGGCTGGCGGAGAAGGTGCCCGGCACCGCGCTGTACATGATGCATGTCTCGGCGGGTACTGGTGTGCAGGCGATCCGGGAGGCCCGCGCGCGCGGCGTGCCGGTTTATGGTGAATCGTTGCATCAGTACATGCTTTACACCAGCGAGGATTACAAAAGCCCGAACGGGCAGATTTACCACACCTATCCCTCGCTGAAATCGCCCGAGGATCAGGCGCAGCTCTGGGCCGGCACGCTGGACGGGTCGATCAACTGCGTGGCCACGGATGAGATTTGCTGCACGCTGGCGAAGAAGTTGCAGGGCTCGCGCATCGACGACACCACGGGCGGCAACGCGGGGGTCGAGCCGCGGGTGGCGCTGATGTATACCGAGATGGTCGGCAAGCGCGGGTATTCCCTGTCGCGCTATGTCGATCTGGTGTCCACCAATGCGGCGAAAATCATGGGTTTGTATCCGCGCAAGGGCGCGCTGGCGGCGGGTTCGGACGCGGACATCACCGTGCTCGACCCGGCGGACCGGCGGGTCATCACGGCGTCGGAACTGCATGAGGCGGATTATACCCCGTGGGAAGGCCGCAAGATGGACGCCTGGCCGTGCCTGACGGTGTTGCGCGGCAAGATCGTGGTGGAAAATGGGGTGTTCAAGGGCAGTTTGAACGACGGCAAATGGCAGCATCGCAAGGTCGCGGAGGAGATGCTCAGCGGGGCGCGTCTGTGACGGACGCGGAACTGCGCGGGTTGTTGCTGGATTGTCTGGAGTTGTGGGAGGTCGAGGGGCGGCTTGTTTCCGGGCCGGAGGGGTGGATGATCGAAACGGCGGAGGGCGTGTTTTCCCTTGGGCGCGTTGATGTTGATCTGCGGCCCGCGCGGTGGTGTTCGCAGACGCCGGAACGCCGCGCGGCGGGGCGTCCGGCGCGAATGGCGCCGTCCATCGTCGCCGCGTTGTCAGCACTGCGGAACAACCTGGGCGGGGCCTCCGGGCGGAGGCTGAGGGTTGGCGGGGGATGATGGTCAGTATTGTTTGATACTGTTTTGCAATTGTTGTGATAAATAAATAAAATCAAGGCAAGGAAGACCGGGATTCCGCCACCCCCGCCACCCGCGCGGCCACCCCATCGCCATTGCGCGGATTGACGGTGGTGTCCCGGTCGCCATGAAAAACAATGACCGGCAAAGCACCCCTCGCTTTCCCAACAACGGCATGGCCCTGCTTCATCGCCGCGAACGCCGAGGGCATGTCCCGCGCGGCCCCACAGGCGAGACCGGAATGCACGCCCACGGCGGCATAAAGATCGGGATACGCCTCCCCCATGATCGCCGCCGCCGCGCCCCCGGCCGACAAACCCGCGACATACACGCGCCGCGGATCAATCGCGTGATCGCGCATGATCTCCCGCGTGATGCCCGCGATCAGCGCGGGCTCACCTCCATCGCGGCGCTGGTCCGCCGGATTGAACCAGTTCCAGCATTTCCGCGCGTTCGCCGCGCTGATCTGCGCCGGATACGCCACGAGGAAACCCTGTTCCTCAGCGATTGCATTCATGCGCGTGCCAGCGGCGAAATCATCGGGCGACTGCGTGCAGCCATGCAGCATGACGATCAACGGAACCGGCGTCTCCGCACGATACCCGGAGGGGATGTAAAGCTTATAGGGACGCCCGCCGGCAGACGTATTGAACGTCATCGCGAGGAACCGCCCCCCCGCCAGGGCGTGCGGCGAAGACGCCACGCCAGCCCCTCGGCCACCGGCTTTTTCCGCGCGGAACAGACCAAGGATACCCCGCGTCCCCCTGCGCTCCGGCACAGGGATGGGCGTGCCGGAAACAGGGGTGTCAGGGACGGGGGCGCCAGGGACGGGAACGGGAACGGGAACGGACTGAAGCATCCTCGGGCTTTCCGGCATGTCCACCGCTTCGGCGGTCCCGTCGATGGTGGGAGGATGCCCGGCCTCCGCCCCGGCGGGAACCTCGTGCCGGCCAAGCATGTGTTGCAAGGCCCTGGTGGCCTCCATGAGACGTCCCGCCCTGGTGAGACGGAGCGCCTCCCGCATGCCACCCGGAATTTCATGACTCATGAGCGTGACTTTCCATATGAGAGAAACAGTCAGACATCCCCGTCCGGACCCAGGATGGGTTCCGGTTCAAAGGAAAACATGTTCTTCCTGGACGGTATCAGTGGATGCGGTCGGCCAGGGCTTTCTTGACCGCGGGCGTGGCGTGCAGCGCCCCCAGTACCGTGATCGAGGCGATCACGGCGCGGGCCAGTTCCGGCGTCACATCGGGGGCGATGCTGGCCAGTCCCAGTACGTTGATGGTCAGCCGCTCCCCCGCCGCCCGCGCCGTTTCCAGGGCGGCGCGGGTATAGTGCCGCAACCCGAGTTCCAACGTGTCGCGCGCCACCGAACGGGTGACCACTTCCTCATGCCGGTCGAGCTGGTTGCGGATGGCGGTGCGGATGAAATCCGTTCTGTTCGCGTAAAACCCGTCACGCACCATCAGATCGACGCGGCCAAGATCGATGTAGCCAAGGTTGATCGTGATCTTCTCGCTGTCAGCGTTTTTGGGGTGAGGACCGGAAACCGTGTTCACCATCTGCCGCCATCCATGCTCCATCTCCCTGGATGGTAAGATGGCATTCAAAACAAAATTTCAAGCCGGAAAATTCTGGCGCGTTCTCTTTTCTCATCATGGCCCGGACCCTGACATCAGCCCCCTGACATCAGCCCCCTTGGCCCGGCATCTCTTTTGTGCCGCGGTACGCGAAAGCTTCACCACAGAGACACAGAGACACAGAGATACTCCCTTGAATTCACGCAAAATTCTCTGTGTCCCTGTGGTGAAGCTCGCCGCCTTTCCGATGGCACGGCGGTTCGTCAGTATTTGATCACCATGGCGCGCGCCCAGGAGGGGAAGAACGGGCTGATCGTCTGGATTGCGACGGCGTCGAGTTCGCTGAGACCCAGTGCGCCCACGGCCAGCAGCAGGAGTCCGAGGAACCGTTTGCCGCTCATTCCCCCTCCGGCGGTGTCGCCGATGATCATGCGGATGCCACGGCCCAGTACGATCCAGGGAAGGGCGGCGCCAACGCCGAAGGCGAACAGGATTTCCAGCGCCAGGGAGATGTTCCGCGCGTCCGCCGCCATCAGGCTGGCCTGTCCCAGGACCGGTCCCACACGCGGGAGCCAGTGCGCGCCCAGGAGGAAGGCCAGCAGGAACTGTCGGAACATGCTGCCCGCGGTACTGTCGGCGGAGGAGGAGAAGCCTCGCGCGCCGCCGGTGAGGAGAGAAAACCGCTCCACCAGGCTCTCGCTCATGAGGCAGGTGCCTTGCAGCAGCAGCAACCCGCACACGATGCGCCGCAGCCACACTGCTTCAAGATTGAAGGAGGTGCCCAGCATGCCCGTCAGCGCCAGGGCGCATCCCATGCCGATGATCGCGGCACCCACCCCCGCCCGCCCGGCGGCGCCCGCCGCGCTGGCCAGCAAGGGGAGCAGCAGCCATGCCTCGGGCGACAGAAAGGACAGCACCCCCGCGAGGAAGCCCGCTCCGATATCGTTGGCTGTCATGGGACCGTCCGTCTGGGAAGAACGCCCGGCGTCACACGGGCACGCCGCCCGATCAGCGAGAACACGATCAGCGGGAACTGGGCGCGCGCGGGCGCGTCATGAACCGGTCCAGGGCAGGGTGGCACTGAACGCATGGTCATGGCGAAAATCAGGATCGTCACGATTGATTATCAATTCGGGGTTCCTTCAAAACAGGTGGGCGAAACAGGTCAGGCCTTGACCCTGCCCGTCAAAACCGCTGGCATGAACGGACGCATGGTTCGGATCAAACATGCCGAATGACCGAAAAGCAAGCCAGCGCCCATTGAAGGGAATGTCGATGTTCACGCGCCTGGATGAGGCGCGGTCCCTGACCACCAATCAAATGAAGATCGTCGCCGCCGCCATCATCGGCGACATGCTGGAATTCTTCGATTATTACCTGATCGCGTTCGTTCTGGCTTTCATCATCAAGCCCTGGCAACTGACCGGCGGGATGTCGGCCGTCATTCTGCTTTCCTCCGGCGTCGGCGCCATCCTGGGCGCGGTGATCTGGGGGCGAATCGCCAACTTGTACGGACGGCGCAAGGTGTTCATCCTGACTGTGCTGAATTTCTCCATCGCCAGCGGGCTGCTGTATTTCACCCCCGACAATGGCTGGATCTATTTGTCCGTCATGCGCTTCTTCGTGGGCTTCAGCGTCGGCGGTCTTTACTGCGTCGATCTGCCGCTGGTGCAGGAGTTCGTGCCCGCCCGGATGCGCGGCTTCATCGGCGGCCTCGTCACCGTGTTCATTCCATTGGGCGTGATGATCGCCTCGGCCTTCGCGGCGTTCTTCTCCAATGAGGTCGGCTGGCGCGGCCTGTTCCTGATCGGCCTGCTGCCGGCGTTCTTCACCCTGGTGGTGCGCGCCTGGGTGCCGGAATCGCTCCATTGGCTGATGTCCCAGGGCCGCCGCGAGGAAGCCCGACAATATCCTATCCCCAGGGCGTCTCCGCCGCCGCGTTGCGTCCCGCGATACGTCCAAACGCGAGACATTCGCCGATGTTGCCGGTGCCCTGATACAGATATCCGTAGATCGAACCCAGTTCCCCGGCGCTGTACAGCCGCGGGATGGGCGTGCGGTCGGGCCGCACGATCCGTGCCTTCTCGTCGCGCCGCGGCCCGCCCTGGGTGTTGAGCATCGAGGGCGAGAGTTCCACCGCGTAAAATGGTCCCTTCTCGATCGGCGCCAGCATCAGCTTACGGCCGAAATCCGCATCGTGCCCGGCTTCGCACTGGCGGTTCCACCGCCGGACGGTCTCGGTCAGCGTGGCGGGATCGAGGCCCATGGCGGAGGCCAGCGCCGTCAGGCTGTCCGCGCTTTTGATCCAGCCTTTCGCCAGTTCGGCCCTGTTGTCCGCGCTCCACTCGTACCGCTCGACGATCTGTGTCCAGCCGTGACTGGGATGCTTGTCATACAGCGGCCCGGCGGAGAACAGCGCGTGATCGAGGATCAGGAACATCGGGCAGGGCGTGGACAGCGGAAACCAGCTTCCGTTCAACGGCACTTTCCCATGCCGGGTCTTGTATTTCTCATCCGTGAAGCGCCGTGCGTCCGGCCCCACCACGATCATGCCTCCGGGGGTTTCCTTACTGTAATGCAACGCCTGCATCGAGAACGTGGTCCGTACCTCCGGCACCTTCAGCGCCATCGACGGACCGGCGTAATTGTTCATGTGCCACAAATCGGCGCCCGCCGACAGCGCCATGCTGATGCCGTCGCCCTCGTTGTATGGCGAGCCGGAAGTGTAACAATACGGCACGCCCGGCAGGTAATCGCGGATCATTTCCTGGTTGTTCTCGAACCCGCCGCAGGTCAGCACCACGGCCTTACGGGCTTTGACGGCGATTGTTTGTCCGCATTTCTGGGCGCGCACGCCCAGTATTTCTCCGGTGAGGCCGTTCTGGACCAGCGCCTTGCCCGGCGTTTCGTACAGGATCGGGATCGGGCGTTCCTTCACCAGCCGCTCGAACAGTTTCCAGGTGTACGAATACCCATAAGTGGGACCATCATGAAACTTATGCACGCAATCCGCGCCGGGCAGATCGGGAAATTCAATGCCCACTGGCGGATGCTGATGCTCCTGTGGATCACCGCCCAGACTGGCGAGCCAGGCGTTGTTCTGGCCCATTTCCTCGGCCCACACGCGCACCATCGTTTCGGGCACGACATGCGGCCCGTTCAGCGCGGTCAGATAGGCGATGGCGCTTTCGACCGAGGACGTGTTCAGATATCCTTGCCCGGCGACGCGCGTGTTGCCGCCTTCCTGGCCCTCGGGCGCTTTCTCCAGAATGAGGACGCTGGCGCCCAGTTCGTGCGCCGTGACCGCCGCGGCCATGCCCGCCGCGCCGAAGCCGACGACGACGACATCGGCCTCGATATCCCATTGATGTTCCATGACGTGTTCCCGTTGGCGGCTTACACGCGCCGTTCCTGGCGCCGCGATGTGCGATGCCGCGCGGTAGCATGATCCCATTCCGGCGCGCAATTTCGGGTCTTCAACAAGGCGGGGTAGCCTGTCCCAACGCTTTCCGGCCGCGCCGCCCGCCGCACTCACGGAGGACCCGGAGAGCCGCCCGCGCCGCGGGCTGGCTTGCCCTCAGCGTCCTCCGTTCCTCCGGGTCCTCCGTGCGTGAAGCGAACCTGGCGCCCGGCACGGACGTTTCAGAAGGCGCACCCTCTTTCGCGCGGCACCACAGACCGGGCAATGATGCCGTCAGGCCCGCATCCCCAGCGCCGCCGCCTGGCGTTGTTCGAACATCCGCCGCGTTTCGTCATACGCCTGACCAAGAATGCCGCCGCGCACGGTGGCGGCCTCGACCGCGCCATAGGCCGGACGCCAGCTTTCCGGCAAAGCGGGCCAGCCGGGCGGGGCCAGCCACAGGCGGAACAGGCACCGTTTCAGGGCTGGATCGTCATGGTCCTCGAACTCGGTGCGCGAATGCAGGGTGACGTGGTTGTTCAGCATCTGCATGTCGCCGGGCCGCAAATACATCGCGTGCATCAGCTCCGGGCGGCGCAGAATGGAGTCGAGCAGATCCATCGCCTCCCGTTGCGCGGCGGTCAGGGCTGGCACGCCCTCGATCGCCTGCGCCGAGGTGACGCGGTTGCGGTTCCATTTGCTGCACAGCACGCCTTCCGCCTCGTCCCAGACGGGGTTGGGGTAGAACGGGGCCTCGTGCGGCGCCTGTTCCTGCTGGCGGCTGAAATACAACGGTTCGTGCAGCAGGGCGGCCAGATCGGGCCGTTCCAGCGCCATCACGTTGTGCGCGGCGACCGAACTGGACACCATGCTCTGTCCGCCCGATCGCGCGGCATTGTAGCACGTCAGCAGCACGAGATCGGCGCTGTCGGTATGGAAATCCAGTTCCGCCGCCGAGGAATATCCCCTGCCCCGCCCGGTGCGGTAGGCGGTGCCCGCGTCGCGTACGGCGGACAAATAGTGGCTGGCCTTTCCCTGTGGCCGCGCCACGCCGATGTGCAGGCCGATGGCCCAGGTGAGGAGTTCGAATTCCGCGGCAGACAGGGTTTCACGGGGGAGGCCGCGCAGGATGGCGAACCCGCGGCCTTCCCTGACCTCCCGCACGCCACGCGCGATGGGCGCCCAGGCGCGGCCGAGGTCGAACCCGGCGCACGCGTGGTCGAACAGGGTTTTGGCCGGATCGCACGCCCCGCGCACGGCTTCGGTCAGATCGTGGCGCGCGGCGTCGTCCAGTTCCACGATCCAGCGCGGATCGGCCTCCAGATCGGCGACCGTCCAGGCGGAGGGATGACCGGCGTTGATGGGTCGCATCGCGTTGGTTTCTCCCCTATCCCCGCCGCCACCATCCGCGTTTGGGCGCGGCCGGCGCCGTGGCATCGGCGCCAATCAGGATTGGCTGGATCGCCGGAGCCGGTGTCACGTCGTTGGCCGGCACGGGTGGCGGCTCCTGTGCCTCGACGCGGGTTGTCCCGGTTTTGGTTTCCGCCGCGGCCATGGACGTGTTGTTCATCAAAGCCTGTTGAGACGCGAGCGCCCAGGCGGGTTCGGCCTCGGCTGGCGAGGGGGGCTGAGCGGGTGGTTCAGCTTTGGTCCGTGGCGTGACCAGGGTTTCCGGCGCGGGGTCAGGCGCCCGCACCGGAGTTTCGCCCACTGTTTCGCCCACTGTTTCGCCCACTGGGATTTCACTCACCGGGATTTCGCTGGAGGGCGCTGACGCGGCCACAGGCTCGACCACGGGTGGCGCGGCCACCGGCGGCGGTCCGGCCTCGATCGGCACCGCTCTGGGTTGCCTTGGCGCCCGTGCCACGGGGGGCTCCGGCGCGCGCGGCCTTGTCTCCATGGCGCCCGTTTCAGGAAGCGTGGAAACGGGCTGGGACGGCGCCGGTCTGGGCTGGCGCGGCGTGCGGGCCGCGGGCGGTTCTGGCGTCAGCAGCCGTGGCTCCCCGGCGGAAGCCCAGGGTTCAGCCGCCTCCGTCCGCGGCCGCGCCGTTTCAGCCACCTG